>JAGVCC010000374.1 GCA_020059395.1 Chitinophagales bacterium
CTGAAAAACATGGTTAGTAATTGCCCTGCAGGTAAAGCAAGCAATATGCTGCCCAGTGCAGCTTCACTCAGGTGTAATGATGTTTTAATATCTGGTATGCGGCTGGCCCAGCTGGCAAAACATAATCCCTGGCAAAAAAAGAATACAGAAACTGCAATGCGTACATGCAGGCGGGGGTGTGGAGATGCTATGGCTGTTGTGCTGTTCACAAATTTATGTAAAGCCCAAAGTTAAATTAAAACGGCTGCTAATTTTACTGCAATCGTTTACAGTGTATAACAAATCCCGAAAACGGTTTCGGGATTGTTTATGCAGCACCGTAAACGCATTATAAAAAAGCAAGCCTAAGCTGTCCATTTATCCCTGTCATCGGGGCTAAATTTCCAAGGCGCAAAATTATTTTCAATATTGCTAAACATACCATTCCATTCCTGCGGTGCATTACTGTCTTCCATAATAAGGCTGCGGCGCAGTTCCATAATAATTTCCAGCGGTGAAATAGAAACGGGGCATTCTTCCACACAAGCATTACAGGTGGTGCAGGCTCGCAGTTCTTCAACAGTAATATAATCGTTCAACAGTTGCTTACCATCGGGCTTAAACTCTTTGTTAGTGTTTATATTTTTTCCCACAGCTTCCAGCCTGTCTCTTGTATCCATCATTATTTTTCGTGGGCTTAACAGTTTACCGGTTTGGTTAGCAGGGCAGGCGGCGCTGCAGCGACCACATTCTGTACAGCTGTATGCATCTAATAAATTGCGCCAGCTTAAATCAAACACATCTTTTGCACCAAATTTTTGCGGGGCAGCATCTCCGGTTGGGGCAAGCTCCGGCTGCATCATATACTTTACTTCATTTTGTACATTTTGCATGTTATTTATTTTACCGGGTACATTCAGCCTTGCAAAATATGCATTGGGGAAAGCCAGCATAATATGCAGGTGCTTGCTATACGGCAAGTAATTTAAAAAAGCCAGTATGCCTAAAATATGCAACCACCAGCAGCTGCGTTCTATTGCAATTAAACTGCTTTCGGTAAATCCGCTAAAAGCAGTTGCAATTGATCCGGAAAAAATAAAACTGCCCGTATCAGGGTAGTGTGCGCTGTTCAGTAATTGTAAGGCCCTGTCTGCACCGTTCATTGTAAGAAAAAGGCACATTAAAACAATCTCAGTTATTAAAATGTAATTAGCATCACTGCGTGGCCAGCCATTTAAATCATTACTTACAAAACGTTTTAATTTAATAATATTTCTGCGTATAAGAAAAGCAACACAAACAATTATCACACCCACAGCCAGTATCTCAAAAAAGTTAATAAGGAAAGTATAAAAACTGCCCAGCAGCGGCAGAAACAAACGGTGAGTGCCTAAAAGACCATCCAGTACAATTTCCAGAACTTCAATATTTATAATGATAAAGCCTGCGTAAATAATAAGGTGCATAATGGCCACCAGCGGATTTTTAAACATTTTTTTTTGCCCCAGTGCAAGTAGTATCATGTTTTTCCAGCGCAAAGGTTTGTTATCCGTAAAGTCTTCGTCACGGCCCAGCAAAATATTGCGGCGTATTTGCAGCATATTTTTTGCAAACAGCCAGCCGGCTATAACTGCACAGGCTGCAAACAGTATTTGAAAAATAACAGTCATAAGCATCGTTTGTATTGCTAAGGTAATTGTAATTAATTGTTTAACAGCTAAATGGTTTAATAGTTTTTTTGTGCTAATTTTCATTTTTAAAACAAAATAAGTGAGTCATAATAAAAACATATTACCCGCCGCCATTGTACAAAAAAAAATGAGTCGTATGGCGCTTGAAATTGCTGAACGCAATTATGCAGAGCCCGAAATTATTTTATTGGGTATAAAAGAGAATGGCACTGTAATAGCGCAGAAAATTGCAGCTGAACTGAAAACTGTGTTTAAAGGCAGCATTGCTGTGTTTGATGTATATATAGATAAAAAACAGCCAGTTGATATAACCATTACTCCCGCTGCAGATTTCAATGGTAAAACTGTAATACTGGTGGATGATGTAGCCAACAGTGGCCGTACCATGCTGTATGCATTAAAGCCATTGCTTAATCAGCATCCTAAAAAAATACAAACGCTGGCTTTAGTAGAGCGTACTCATAAAACTTTTCCGGTAGATGTAGATTATGTAGGGCTTTCGGTTTCCACCACACCTGATGAGCATATTTATGTGGATGTTAAAAATGGAGAAGTTACTGGTGTAAGGATGGTGGGGGAGGATTGATGTGACGTACTCGCTCTTTTCTGCTTTAAAATTCGATGTTTTTTGTACAAGATACTTTTAAAATGATGTTCTCATTGCGTCAAACCCTCTTTTACCTTTTTTGATAAGCCTTTGTACACCAAAAAAAATTTGATGAAAAAGTATTTACTGCCAGCTATACTATTGCTTTTTTCTTTTAAACTTTTTTCGCAAAAAAATTATACGCAGTATGTTAATCCTTTTATAGGTACTGGTGGGCATGGGCATACTTACCCAGGTGCTGTGGTGCCGCATGGCATGGTGCAGTTAAGTCCTGATACAAGGCTGGAAGGCTGGGATGGTTGTAGCGGCTATCATCATTCTGACAATTACATTTATGGCTTTTCTCACACACATTTAAGCGGCACCGGTTGCAGTGATTATGGAGATATTTTATTAATGCCTATGAACGGCAAACCATCACCGGACAACAAAATTTACGGTTCAAAGTTTTCGCATGCCAACGAAAAAGCAACACCTGGTTTTTACGCCGTAAAACTGGTTGATGATAATATTCTGGCAGAGCTTACAACCACTACACGGGTGGGC
>JAGVCC010000034.1 GCA_020059395.1 Chitinophagales bacterium
CACCGCTAACATCAAACGTAATTTCTCCGGTTGCAGTCGGCACTTTGTTTCCTTTGCTGTCAATAGCATATACTTTTACGTATTGCAAATCCATACCATTGGCTTTCCAGTTGGCGTTTTCCGTTTCTATTTTTAAAGTCACTGCTTTGCCTGTTGTTGTTAATTCGTGACGGGCAACTTCTTTACCACCTGTTTTTGCAATGGCAGTTATTGTACCCGGCGTATACGGAACATCTTTCCAATAAATAGTATTACGTTTTGTTACATCCATACTATTTTTTTGTACGCCTATTGATTTCCCATTCAATAACAATTCTACTTCATCAGCATTGGTATAAGTGTACAGATTATATTTTTTACCTTCTTGCCGGTTCCAATGTGATGAGATAACTTTTTGTCCCACTAACTGGTCGTTCCACATTTTCATTTCACCTTCGTTATCTACTATGCCGATATGCACTACTTGTTCATTTGTAAAAATGCTTTTTGTTAACCATGCCTGCGGAAAGGGCTCCATAGAATGATTGAAAAAAGAATAGTTCCAACCTTTTCTCGGCCAGCCCTGCGACTCACCCCAATATTCGATGCCGCCCCAATAAGCCAAGCCAACCATTTTGTCTCTATCTATACCGAAGTAAGGAGCAGCCAACTCATTAGTTACGGCTTCACTTTGATACACAATCATGTTGGGTGCATGTTTTAAATACTCCTGATAATCCTCCCAGGTATAATTAAAACTTGCGACCTCTGTTTTAGTTGCTAATTCGGGTGGAACAATATTTTCTTTGATACGAAAATCCGGGTCGGCCCTGATGATTCCTCCGGCACGGGCAGGATACATGGCCACCGTTGTTTTACGGGTTGGGTCGTAACGTTTGGCCACCACATTCATAATATTATAGGTAGTAACACCCCAATCAGTTGTTGGCCAATTCCAACGTTCTTCCTGAAACTGTAATTCATTTCCAAAACTCCACATAATCACCGATGGATGATTTCTATCCCGTTTAATCCATTCCTTTAAATTACTGTACCATATATCATTCCATGGAGCGTTGCCTGCCCATGCCTGAATACTTCCCCATTTATCATATAATTCATCTACAATTAAAATTCCTTTTTCATCAGCCAATTTCATAAATGATGCTGAGTATGGATTGTGTGAAGTGCGGATGTGATTAAAACCAAAAGCTTTTAGTTTATCCATCATCCTGCCAATAGATGTTTCAAAAGCTGCTGCACCAACTGCACCTAGGTCATGATGATTGGCAACACCTTTAAGAAAAACTTTCTTCCCATTTAATTTCATTCCAAATTCTTTGGAGAACTCAATAGTACGGATGCCAAACTTTTCGGTGAGTTTATCAACTACTTTACCATTTAATACCAATACAACTTCTGCGGAATAAAGATTAGGTGTTTCGCAACTCCAAAGTTGTGGATTAGCGATAATATGTTTTGGCAATGGAATTTCTACTTCTACCAATTTTGATTTTTTGGGAGCAACTACTTTCGTCTTTCCCACTTGTTTACCATCAGGAGAAAAAATGGTAGTAATAATTTCCAGTTCGTACTGTTTATTTTTTATTCCGGCTACTTCTACTTGTACACTTACCTCTGCATTAGTGTTAGTAATATTTGGCGTAGTAATAAAAATACCATGCCGTGCAATAGAAATACTATCTTTTACTACCAAATGTACATCTCTAAAAAGTCCGCCGCCGGTGTACCAACGGGAGCCTCCCTCTGTAGAAGACCGTACGGCCACTACATTATCGCCATCATATTTAATAATAGCTGCTATATCAGTTTCAAAACCAACATAGCCATAAGCAGTTCCGCCAATTTTCTTTCCATTAAGCCATACCTCACCATGCAGCATGATCCCTTCAAAATCCAGCAACACTCTTTTGCCCTTCCAAGCTGCATCTGCTTTAAATGATTTTCTATACCAACCAATACCCATCGCTTTAAACCCACGACCTCTGTTTGCTGTACTATCCCAAGGTTGTTCAAACTGAAAATCATGTGGCAAATCCAGCTGACGCCATTTACTATCATCGAAATTGAGGTCTTGAGCATTCGAAACTTCACCAGCGTTGAATTTCCAGCCAAAATTAAAAAGTTGGTTTACACTTACATAGCCATTTTTTTGAGCAAAAAGAAATGTTGTAAAACAAATGGTAATAGCTGACAGAGATAATACTCTCAAATTTTTCATATAGCAATTTTAAGAGAGGTAAATATATTTTTTTGGGGGAGCAGGATTATCCTGTGCTGTCTGTTAACCGCTTAGATAAAAGTTGAAAAATGGTATGCGGTACAAGTGAGATTATTTTTCTTCTTTCACTGAAAAAAGAAAAATAACAGAACAAGTTCACAATGATGTTTAATCAGGGAACAAATGCCTGTCCCAAAAATCATTTCAATATCTCTTCAATAGCACTCAACTCTTCATTGCTAAACTCAATATTATTTGCTGCTGCAATGGAGTTTAATAATTGTGCAGCAGAACTGGCACCTACCAAAACAGATGTAATGCGTTTATCTTTCAACAACCATGCTATGGCCATTTGTGCCATGGTTTGGTTGCGTTGTTGGGCAATAGTATTTAATGCAGCTACTTTGTGTAAAACATTTTCATCCAGGCCATTTTCTGTTAAAGCACCATTGGGCAATTTGCGGCCCACACGGGAATCGGCAGGTATGCCTTTTAAATATTTATCGGTAAGCAGGCCTTGTGCTAAAGGGGAAAATACAATGCAACCCACGCCATTTTCATC
>JAGVCC010000222.1 GCA_020059395.1 Chitinophagales bacterium
CTTAATTTTATAAATGGCGTTGCCCCCAACAATTTTATAGCTTAAAAAAATGCGGCCGCCAAATTGCGGAAAGTCCACATTTACCCAGTAGTTATTTTCAGGCTTGCCTTCAAAATACGTACTGTCTTGCAATATGTTTGCATACACCGGATATTCAAATGTATAAGGAAAACCCTCTTTTACAAATGGCACATATTTCTGTTGCGGAAAATCAATTTTGTAATACCCTTTCTTTTTAGAGGTGTAGGCGCTGCTGCATGAAAAAAAGGTTAGTAAAAAGCAAGTGATTATCAGAAAAAAAAATCGGACATTACATATTGATTGCAGGTAAGGGTGCATTATTTTATTCTGGTTGTTTAATTATAATTTTCACTTTATCTATTCTGTTTTTATTTATTTCAAGAGGCACAAAGATAAAATCTCCAGAGGGCACTTCTTCATTTATCTGCGGAAATTCACCAGCAATTTCAAGCACCAGCCCTGCTAGTGAATCACTGTCTCCCCTTATACTTTCAAAAGTATCAGCGGGCAGGTTCATTATTTTGCAAACGTCATTAATCATTGTTTTGCCTTCAAAAATATACGTGTACTCATCCAGTTTTTTATTAGCACTTTCCTCATCATCAAACTCGTCTTTAATATCACCAATAATTTCCTCCATTATATCTTCCAGCGTTACAATACCGCTGGTGCCGCCAAACTCATCCACCACAACAGCAAAATGGTTGCGCCTGTTTCTAAATTCCTGCAGCAGATCCTCAATCAGCTTTTGTTCATGTACAAAATAGGGCTGGCGCATCAGCTGGTGCCAGTCAAAATTTTCTGCCTCGTTAATATGAGGCAGCAAATCCTTCGTATGCAACATACCTGCCACCTCATCAAGCGTGCCTTTATACACAGGCAGGCGGCTGTAATGCAGTTCTTCCACTTTTTTTATTACAGCAGAAAAGTTGCTGTTGTGTTCAATACCGCTTACGTCCAGTCGGGTACGCATAATCTGTTTAACAGTGGTATCGCCAAATTTACGTATGCCTTTTAATATTTGCTTTTCTTCTATAGTGGCTTCATGTTCGGGCAGCAGGTCTATAGCATCGTCAAGTTTGCTTTTGTCCATTGCCGTATTTGTATCTTGAGAAAATTGCTTTTCAATACCATCGCTAAAACGCACCATGCGTTTACCAAAACGGTAAAAAACACTGTTGAATATTTCTACAATTAAAGAGGCCGTTGCAGCAAACCAAATTTTATGATGTGTGGCCCAAACTTTAGGCAGTACTTCTGCAAAAAGTACCAATAAAAAAGTAACTGCAACCACCTTTATTAAAAACAGGTTTAAAAAATTCCAGTTGTAACCTGCCGTCCATCCGTTAATAAGTACGTTGGCAATTAAAATAATACCAATGTTTACAAAACTGTTGGCTATTAGCATAGTTGCCAACAGTGTTTTAGGCTGCTCCAGTAAACTAACAATGCGGCGGTAACTTGGTTGCTGTTTTGTTTTAAGAACGTTAATGTCTTTATAAGTAAGTGAGAAAAAAGCCACTTCGGACCCTGCTATTAAAAAAGATATAATTAACAGCAGCGCAGCCAAAAAAATAAGTACCGCATTGGCGGCAACAGTTACCAGTAAAACGGGGGTGTAATAATTAAATAAACCTGTAACCGAATGATAATCCAAAATGAAAAATTTAGGTAACTAATAGTTGGTTAGCGCCTATAATAATACCAACAACTTAAATCCATTAAAAAGGCAGTCTTTCGCTGCCGTCGTCAATAGGCGGTATATCGTGTCCGCCCACACCTTCTATACCTTCGCTGCTGCCGGGGGCAGCGCCATCGGTTCTTTTTTCAAGCATAATTAAATTGTCGCCCACAATTTCTGTAGCAAATTTTTTATTGCCGTCTTTATCCTCCCAGCTACGTGTTTTAAGGCGGCCTTCTATATAAACAAGGCTGCCTTTATGCAAATATTTTTGTGCAAGTTCTGCAAGTCCACGCCAAAGCACAACGGTATGCCATTCTGTTTGCGAAATTAATTTACCGCTCCTGTCTTTAAATGTTTCGGTAGTGGCTAACGAAAATTTTGCCACGCAAATGTTCCCTTCTAAAAATTGTATATCCGGGTCTTTGCCCAGGTTGCCAATAAGCATTACCCTGTTTACACCTCTCATAAATTATTTTTTTTAAGGTAGAATGTACATTTTGCCTACATCAAATTTAAAGATACATTTTTATCTTTCAAATACAGGGTTATAATTTTAGGGAAAGCCAGTTTTGATAATTGGCTGAACGGCACCCAATGACACCCCTCAGGTGTTGTTTTTTTACTAAGTGTAATGTTTATAAACTGCCCGTAAATAGTTTGGTGAGTGAGTTTTTGTTTATACGCTGATGACACCCAGTTTATGACAGGCTGTTTGGTTCCACTCAGGTTTTTTACAGCAGTTAAATTTTTAACAGCGCTGTTGTCCAGAGCCGACACTGCTTCATAAAGTACAAATTCATACAGGTTTTCCCAAATATCGCCTGCTGTTCTTTTTTTAATCAGTACATCATTTTTATGCTGCGCTATTACGTAATAAAACCAGCGGTTTTTTACTGTAAGTTTTTTTTCTTTTACCGGTAGCTGGCTAGCCCTGTCACCTGCATAAGCCAAACAGTTTTTGTTAAGCACACAATTACTGCACAAAGGCTGCTGCGGCTTACATATTACGGCACCAAAATCCATAATTGCCTGGTTATACAAACCCGGCTGCTTTTTATCAAGCAAAATGCCAGCCAGCTCTGTAAATATTTTTTTACCTGCAGTGCTGTCAATAGCAGTATCATTATTAAAATAACGTGCCAGCACACGAAAAACGTTACCATCCACCACCGCATAAGGCGAATTAAATGCAAATGATGCAATAGCAGCTGCTGTATAAGGGCCAACACCTTTCAGTTGTAAAATATCTTCATAGCTGTGGGGAAACACCCCATTGTATTCTTCTGTTATTTTTTTTGCGGTAACTATTAAATTTTTGCAACGGCTGTAATAGCCTAAACCTTCCCATAATTTAAACACTTTATTTTCCGGAGCTTTTGCTAGTTGCTGCACTGTGGGAAAGGCAGCTATAAACCGGTTATAATAGTCCCAGCCCTGCTCTACCCTTGTTTGTTGCAGTATTATTTCACTCAACCAAATTTTATATGGATCTTTTTCCCCTTTCCATGGCATTGTACGGGTGTTGCTTTGCCTATTCCACTTAAGTAACATTGTGGTAAAGTGCCAATTTCTTTTATCATCATTCAAGCCAGGCATTTATAAAAATTTTATGATAACTATTTTATACATATCAAATAAAGCGCATTTTATTGTAAACCAATACATTATACTTGATTTTGATTATTGTATTTTTGATATTTTTTTTACAAAGTAATTGATTATCATTTACTTATTTGGAAATTTGAATTATATTTTGTAATTTTCTACTCTAAATAAAAACCTCATTTATGAGAAAAGCTGACCTTATTAATCAAATTTCTGAAAAAACCGGCATTCCTAAAGTGGATGTTTTGGTTACGCTTGAAACTATGTTTAAGGAAGTAAAGCATTCTCTTGCCAATGGCGAAAATATTTACATCCGCGGTTTCGGCAGTTTTATTACTAAAAAAAGGGCTGCAAAAATTGGCCGTAATATTAAAAAGAATATTGCAGTTCAAATTCCCGAGCACTTTATACCTGCGTTTAAACCTGCAAAAGAATTTATGCAGGAAATAAAAGCATCGCCAAATGTTAAAGAAAGCAATGAAAAGCTTGAAGACAGCGAAGAGTGATGTACATTTGCCCCCTAAAATTAAAGGGTGAAAAAACAGTTTTTATTGGGCGCAGCTGCCCTTAGCCTTGTTATTGTATTTTTTATTTTTGGCCGTACTGCTGCTGAAAAAAAAACCGTTGCAGCTGCTGCTGATGCTGGTCATGCACACTCAGGTGCGTTTGACATTACTCATTTTATTACCGATGCAAAACTAAAGCTTTCATCTTCACAAAATATAATGGTGGGCAAACTGGAAAACAGTGTTAGCCGGGGCGATGTTATGGGGCAGCAAATTGATGCCTACAATAAACTGGCTGCCTTTTGGAAAGACAGCGCACGGGTTTTTGAACCCTATGCTTATTATTTATCTGAAGCTGCGAAGTTGGATAATTCAGAAAAAAACCTCACCTTTGCAGCCCAATTAATTTTAAACAACCTTCGTTTTGAACAGGATGAGACAAAATTAAGCTGGATGGCCACTAGGGCCGTTGAGTTATTTGAAAAAGCGATTATTATAAATCCTGCTAACGATGACCTTAAAATTGGTTTAGGAAGCTGTTACATTTACGGCAAAGGCCGTGGCGGTGGCAGCGAAGAAACAATGAAAGGCATACAGCAATTGCTGGCCGTTGTTAAAAAAGACAGTAACAACATGAAAGCCCAAATGATATTGGGCTTTGGAGGGCTGGTTAGCGGGCAATACGACAAAGCCATAGAGCGTTTAAACAAAGTAGTTAAAGCACAACCTGATAACATGGAAGCGCTTGAATACCTTGCAAATGCATATGCTGCACAGGGAAACAAACCCGAAGCGGTTAAATGGCTTAAAGTTATAAGAAGCATGGATAACAATCCAGAATTTTTAAAACAGGTTGATGATAAAATAAAATCGCTTGAGTAAATAATACAAACCGCATTAAACATATTTTAAAAAATTAAAAAAGACTAGTTATGCCTTGTGGTAAAAAGAGAAAACGTCATAAAATTGCAACTCATAAGCGTAAAAAACGCTTGAGAAAGAACCGTCATAAGAAGAAATAATTTATTCTTTTTGTGATGCCGGGTAATTATCCCGGCATTTTTGCCTTTGTACGTTAAGCTTTCGAGGCTGCATAATTTATGCAGCTTTATTGCTGTGTACGCAGCAATATCTTTTTACCGATGTATATTGGTCTTATAAATCCTTCTTTAGTTTTGACCAAAGAACTAATTATTAATGTTGCGCCACAGGGTGTTGAAATTGCCCTGATGGAAGATAAAAAGCTGGTGGAGCTGCATACTGAAAAAGCAGATGCCCACTTTGGCGTAGGTGACCTGTATCTGGGAAGGGTTAAAAAACTCATTCCAGGTTTAAATGCTGCATTTGTAGAAGTGGGTTTTGAAAAGGATGCTTTTTTGCATTATACAGATTTAAGCCCCTACGTACGCTCTATTTTAAAATTTACCAATCAGGCCATAAACGACAACGCTGAGGGAGGTTTTGATTTTGGCAAGTTTAAGGTTGAACCCGAAATAGTAAAAACCGGTAAAATAACCGAAGTTTTAAACGGCAAGCCTAATATACTTGTACAAATTCTTAAAGAGCCAATAGCAGCAAAGGGCCCTCGCCTTAGCTGCGAAATTAGTTTGCCGGGCCGCTTTGTGGTAGTTACGCCGTTTAATGATATTGTTGCAGTAAGCCGCAAAATACACAGCAGTGATGAGAGAAAACGCCTGCAAAAAATTATTGAAGCTGTTAAGCCTAAAAATTTAGGTGTTATTGTACGTACTGCCGCAGAAGGTAAAACAACGGCAGAACTGCACGAAGACTTACTGGCACTGGAAGCTACATGGAAACAAATACAACTTAACCTTAAAGGCAGTGTTGCACCTTCTCGTATTTTAAGTGAGCAAAATAAAACCACCAGCATATTAAGGGATTTGCTAAACGAATCCTTTAATCGGGTGGTGGTAAACGATAAAACCATCTTTAGCGATACCAAGAATTACATACAGCGTATTGCACCTGACAAAACGGATATTGTTTCTTTTTATAACAATGGCGCTCCCATTTTTGACAACTTTGGCGTTACAAAACAGGTAAAAGCTGCTTTTGGCAAAACCGTTAACCTGCCCAGCGGGGCTTATTTAATTATTGAGCATACAGAGGCCCTGCATGTAATTGATGTAAACAGCGGTTACAAAAGTGTAAGTAATAACCAGGAGCAAAATGCACTGGAAACAAACTTGGAAGCTGCCGAAGAAATTGCACGACAGCTGCGCCTTAGGGATTTAGGCGGTATTATTGTTGTTGACTTCATTGATATGAAATTAATGGAGAACAAAAAGAAACTTGCTGATGCAATGGAACAGTTAATGCGCAGCGACAGAGCTAAACATGCCGTGCTGCCTATTAGTAAATTTGGGTTAATGCAAATTACCCGCCAGCGCATGAAGCCAGAGATGAACATTAACACCAGTGAAGTTTGTCCCAGTTGCGATGGCACAGGTAAAATTTCATCTACCTTAATATTGGAAGATGAGATAGAAAAAAATCTTAACTACCTTATTATGCAAAAACACAAAGGGCTTACTATTGAAGTGCACCCAATGTTGCATGCATATTTAACTAAAGGCTTTTTCTTCAGCGCTATCATCTCTAAATGGAAGCGGAAGTACAAGCAGCGCATTAAGCTAAAAGCAAATAACAATTATCACCTTACGCAGTTTCATTTTTTTGACGAAAACGATGAAGAAATAAAACTATAAGAAAAATTTCGTGTCTACGCTATAAAATAACTTCTATATAAAAACAGCCGCAGAATTTTGCGGCTGTTTTTTATTTCTGTTTGTATTACTGTATTCCTCTATCGTACAATCATTAATTGTTTTACGGTTTTATCTGACGAGGTTTCAATAATTACCGCATAAACACCTGGTGTGATATTATCAAGCAGTATTGTAACATTGTTAAACCCGGTAACCAATTTTTCGGCTTGTGTTAATACCTTGCGTCCAGTCTTATCAATTAAAGTTATTTGCGCCTTTCCATTTTTTTCTGCCTGCACATTAAGTGTAACATAGCTGCCAGCCGGATTAGGCATCATGGTAACCTTTAAATTGTCAGTAATTTGCCTTACCACCAGCACATTGCTGTATTTTATTTCTCCGTTTTTACCAATTGCCTTCAACCTGTAATAGATAATATCACTATTAATACCTGCGGTGTTATCAGTAAAAGTAAACGCCTGTTCTTTATTTAATTCAACAAAGCTGTTAACCACGCCCACATAATTATAAGTGGTATTATTTGTACTTCGTTCCACTTCAAAGTGGTCAATTTCTTTTGCTGTTATTACCACCCAGCTTAACTCTGTATAATCACCCTTCTTTACACCGGAAAAGTTTAAGAACTGAGCAGGCAATACCGTTGCCGCCCAGCGCCAGTCTCTATCGCTTTGTATAACAAACCTGCGTTGCACCGTTGCTTTAGTGCCTGGAGTGGCATCTCCTGTAAAGCTGCCTCCGTTACCCATCATGTACGAAGTGCCTTTAATATTAGTAACAGAAGTAA
>JAGVCC010000302.1 GCA_020059395.1 Chitinophagales bacterium
AAAAATAAGTAAATATAAAATTCATTTAGTGAAACCCCTCCTCATATACTGTTACGACGCTTACTGCGGCTGGTGTTACGGCTTTAGCCCGGTAATAAAAAAAATTGCAGCAACCTATAAAGACAAGCTGGAAATTGAAGTGCTAAGCGGCGGTATGATGATTGGCGAAAGCAAAATGCCCATTGAAAAAATTGGCCCGTATATACAAGATGCCCACAAACGTGTGGAAGAACTAAGCGGTGTAAAATTTGGCGAAGACTTTTTATGGCATGTATTTAACCCCGATAAAAGCGACTGGATAATGAACAGCGAAAAGCCTGCTGTTGCACTGTGTATTTTTAAAGAAATTTTTCCTGAAAGACAATTAGAGTTTGCCACAGATTTGCAATACGCCTTAAATTACGAAGGTCGGGATTTGGATGATGATGAAGCTTACAGGCATTTACTGCAAAAATATAATTTACCAGAAGCAGATTTTTACAGTAAACTTAAAAGCCCGGAATACAAAGAGAAAGCCTACTATGAATTTAGTTTATGCAAACAACTGCAGGTAACTGGCTACCCTACTGTACTGTTGCAAACCGGCGAAACAAAATTTTATTTGGTAGCCCGTGGTTTTACTGCTTATGATGATGTGAATGCACGGATTGAAAATATTTTAAAAGAAACTGTTACTGTATAATATTGCTGCCGCACATAATTTTTTGCTTGCATTTTCAGAAACAAAAAACTATTTTGGTTAGCTAAAATTAATATTATGAAACGTATTGTACTATTGCTTTCATCTGCAGCATTGTTATTGGTAAGCTGTAACAACAGTGGCGATGAAGCAACCAAAACCGACACACCTGCTGCCGAAACCAAAACAGAAACTACTGAAGCTAAAAAAGATGTTCCGCCGGGCCCGCCCGACTCTGCACAAATGGCAGCTATGACAAAAGCATGGATCGATTTTGCAACCCCCGGAGATATGCACAAATGGATGGCAAAAAGTGCAGGTAACTGGGTGTGCGACTCGGTAGCCCAATGGATGTACCCTGCCGCACCACCTGCTTACAGTAAGGCAACAAGTACCGAAAAGGTTTTAATGGGAGGGCTGTACATGGAAGGCAATTATAGCGGCAATATGATGGGGGCTCCAATGACGGGGCATACAATTTCCGGGTACGATAAAATGAAGAAAAAATTTGTATCATCCTGGATTGATAATATGGGAAGTGGTATTGTACGCTTTGAAGGTGATTACGATGCAGCTACAAAAACCCTTAATATGAAAGGTAAACAAAGTGACCCATCTAAAAATATGGAAACAGATATGCGGCAAGAACAAAAATGGATAGATGATAACACTTATGTTTTAACCATGTATGGCACCGGCCATGATGGTAAAACTGAACAAAAATTTATGCAAGGAACTTTTAAGCGGAAAAAATAAAATTATACTGGTAAGCAGTTAGCCCTGAAATTTATCAGGGCTTTTTTATTTCCACAATTACAGGTGCCTGCTCATACTTAGCATCGCTTGTAAGCTGTATAGTTTTTTTTGTTTTATAATTAAGCAGGTAAATGTCAAAATTTTTTCCTTCATAAGTACTTTTATCCATTGCCAGCCATTGGCCGTTGCTGCTCCAGCTATGCCAGCCGCTGCTGAGGGTGCCGCTTGTAATTTGCCATTGCTTTTTACCATTTAGAGTTATTGCATAAATCTGTGTTTGGCCTTTTTGTTTTGATAAATAACTGATGAATTTATACTTGCTGTTCCATTGTGGCGGACCTGCATGGTATTCAAACCACTGGGTTGTGGTATCTTCTTTAGGGAAATGAGTAAGCTGAACCTGATAATTTTTCAAAGGCTCTGGACCACAAGCCTTGTAATCAAAGCAAAACTTCCATAACTCATCGGGAACAGTTTTGCGAAGTGACTTGTCTGGCCGATAAGCCATTACAATTTGTTTCCAAACAGGAATAAACAGTGGGTCTCTTTTTTGAGAAATAGTATCATCCGTCAATTGTTTATAAGAGCCATCTTTAATATTTACAAGAAATAATTGATTTCTTACTTCTTTTCCTATACGACCCATAACAAGCATGTGTTCGCCTGCTAAATTTTCTCCCCATCGGCTCATCCAACTGTCTTCCAACTGCAGGTTAGAAATTTTTCTTTTGTTATTACCTTCTGCATCCATCTCATACAAAAAATAACAACGGTGGCAGGTATCAATATCGCTTATGTAATATACTTTGTCTTTGTAGGCATAGTACACCCACTCTACGCCGGGGGTGTTTGTAAGGTTTTTCTTTTGGGTACCATCTAAGTTCATACTGTACACATCATAATTGTCTTTCTCTTTATCTTCAAAAACATTGTAAACAATTTTATACTGCTGGCTGTACAGGCTACAGCTTAAACATAAGCTTATTACAATACTTAGTAACTGTTTCATTTTCTTTTTTTCTTAATAGATGATATGTATAAAGGCCGTACTACTCTTGCAAAAACATTTTGCCTGAAGTCTGTTGGTTTTAAATCGTTTAATAATAAAGGGCCATTGGGCCGCAGCGCTGTTAATATGCTGCGGAAGTTTTCTTCGCTTTTAGAAAACTGCACACTGTCTTTATAAACTGTAATCAATATAAGGTCAAAATTATTTACACTGTCAGGCTGTGCTTTTACAATTTGGTATGATTGAATGACGCCTTTTTTTATGGCAAGGTCACGGTAAGGCTTCCAGTTGTTTTCATAAAAAAACATTGCTTCGGCGGTTTTGCCGGGTTTTATTTTTACAAAGTCCATTAAGGTTACGGTGGTATTGCTTTGTGCTACTGCACTAAGCTGAATAAAGAATAAAAAGATAAAGTGAGCCAAGCCGCAGCGGGGACGATGCATGATAGAAGTACCGGGGCTAGTTAATTTTTTTTTATACATCAACGTTTATAGTTTTTTTCATAAGTAGCAATCCATTCATCGGGTGTTATTTTGGCAACAAGTTCACCAATTAACTTAAAAGGGATGTCTTCTGTTTTTTTATAACGGATGCAGCTTTTGCCCATGTCTAATTTTTTGGGACTTGCTTTTGCATGAGCATCTGTAAACCATTTCAGCAACTTAGGGTCTGCATAAATACCCATGTGGTAAACTGCTATAAAATTTTTTTGTGAGGCAAGTGCCAAAAAAGGCAATGGGTCTTCTGGCTTGCAATGATACCCTGCAGGGTATTTACTGTGCGGTACGGCCCAGCCCATCATACCATAATTCATATGCTCCTGAAAACCCTTGGGCAAATTCTTTTTTATAACCTTACGCAGTTCTGTTATTGCTTTTTGTCTGTCTTCCGGCAGTTCGGCTATGTAGGCTTCTACTGTAGTTGCTTTAGATTGCATGGTGTTTAATTTAAAAATTTAAAATTCTGAAAAACTCTGGCCATGGGCCCATTTCAGTTTTATACTGCTTTGCCATAACACGGGTTATTTGTGCTATATGTGTAAGGTCATGCACCACCCAGGTGGACAGTAAATGCTTCAGCGTTACTTCTCCTAAAACAGGGTGCATGCCTTTACGCTCAAAATCTGTTTCGGTTAAATTAAGAGAAGTAAACCACTGTATATTTTCTTTACGAATTACCGCAAACTCATTCAGCAGTTGCTGTAATGTTTTGTCTTTACTGTCTTCGTATTGTGCAAAGCGGTTCCAGCGTTCAAACGTTTTGGTATTGCCATGCTGCAAAATTACTTTTATACGTGCCGTCCAGTCGGTTTTTTCTCC
>JAGVCC010000318.1 GCA_020059395.1 Chitinophagales bacterium
AAATTGAGACATGGGCATTAAATCAAAGTGCTTTTTAAGCATGGTAATGGCTGTTTCAAAAACCTCCAGTTTTTTTTCACTTTTTATATCCATGCCGGGGAAAAAAGACAGCTGCGGCACATCATCACCTCCAATTAAATCCAGCGGATGCAGCAAATAACTGGGCGGCGTTTTTGTAACGCGGCACATAAATATGCTGAAACGCAAATACATTTTCATAAGCCATTTTGAATAACCGCTTATATACAGCAAATAGCTTTGATGAAATGGCAGTTTAAAAAATGGCATTGTGGTTACCGGTATTTCCAGCAGCCTGTTACCGCTTTTTAATCTCCATTTATAAGGCTTCAACGGGTAAAAACCTTCTTTGTATGAACCAAACAATTCCTTACGGCTTTCCTTCTGCTCTTTTGTAAGTTTTGATTTTGCAAAATAATATTTCCGCATCAGCGGAGAAATATAGGTTGGTAAAATTGATGCGTCAAAAAGGTAATTACGTTTTTGCAGCACTTCCAGTAAATCGTTACTCCAGCTAAAACCGGGGCCACGAAACATATTGGTGGTTACGCCTGTTGCATTGTGTATAGCTGCTTCAGCTATTTCAATTTCTTCTTCTATTTTTTCTTTGCTGTAAGTTTTTAACCAGCTTTCGTGATGAAAGGAGTGGTTGCCAATTTCATGTCCACGCTCAATAATACTCCGTAAAATTTTATGGTTGCGTTCAATAGCAGCATCCTGCCCCACCACAAAAAAAGTAATTTTTATATCCAGCTTGTCAAACACATCTAAAAATATGGGCACCACAATATCTAAATAACTGGGGAAAGTTTCCCATCCGTCATCGCCATGCACTTTCATGTAGCTCCATTGATCATCTAAATCAAGCGATACACTTGCCAGCATTTTTTTTGTTGCCATACCAGTTATGCTATTATTTCTTTCAATTTAGTTTCTGCCACTTTTATGGTTTCGTTTACATTAAGTGTTCCGTCCATTATGTGTGAGGTGTTAACTATGTAAAACCCCGGCACGGTGGTTTTTATGCCCGGCAGTTTTTCAGAATAATTTTCTGCCAGCACTGTTATTACATGTCTTGCTCTTGCCACGCCGGCAAATTTTATATCTGCATCAGTAAACTGCGGATACATTTTTTTAAAGTTATCTAAAAAGTAGGCCCTTATTTCTTCGTCAGGTTTTGTAAACATGTCATCGGTGGCTAAAACATACTTTGGCAAATACACCAACGACTGGTTGTTAAAATTTTTCTTATCAACCAATGCACTCATTTCTATAACCCCTGTAAAAGGTACCCATGTATCGGTAATGTTAGTAATGTAGTAAGGACTAACTGGTTTACTTAAAAGCACGGCCACACAAATAACACCCATGTATTCAATTGCCGTCAGTTTTCTTTTTTCATCTGCCGTTAGCCCGCTGCATAATTTTGCAGCAAGTGGCGATGGTAGTGTAGAAATAACTTTATCAAACTCATACTTAATACCATCTGTAAAAGTTATTTGCACCCTGTTATTGTCTGCAGCTTTTATATCTGCGGCAATATGGCTGGTTTTAATTTCAACACCTGCAGCAATAAGTTGTTGCTTAAATGTGGCAATGATGTTTTTGTAGCCACCCGGCACATATCCAAACATTTCTTTTTTTAAGCCACTGCGCCTTGCGCCGTACAGCCGTTGTATGGTAGCCCAAATAAACACGGCCGATGTTTTTGTATAGGTGTCGCCCAGTTTTGCCTTAAGCAAAGGCAGCCATATTTTATTAAAAGTATTTTTGCCGCTCCACTTACGCAGCCATGTGGTAACTGGTATTTTTTCTAAGCGTTTCCAGTTTTTTATACGGCTTGCCACTATAATAGTAAGGCCCAGCCTGAACTTGTCAATTAAATTAAGTCCGGGGAATTTTAAAAATTCTACAGTATCCGACATGGAGTACAATTGCCCGTTCATATAAAAACCGGTTTTGGTTTCCACCCATTGTATGGTATCGTCTAAACCAATTTCTTTTAAAACAGTTCTTGTATAATTATCACTTAACAGTATTACGTGATAAAATTTATCCCATTCTGTTTCATTACCATCGGCATCGGGCATTTTCCAAGATGTGGCAAGCCCACCCAAATCGGGTGCTGCTTCAAAAAGGGTAACTTTTTTTCCCTGCTGCGTTAAGCGCCATGCCAGCACCATGCCCATTATACCGCCACCCACTATGCCAAATGTATTTTGCTGCATGGTTTGTGCTTTATGGTGCAATAAACTGCCGTTGCCACTCAATAGTTTTTTTCATGCCTGTTTCAAGGTCCCACTGCGGCATAAAATTTAATTTGGTGCATATTTTTGTAATGTCGGGCACACGGCGCATTACATCTTCATAATTACCAAAAGTTGAGTATGGAATATAATTTAACTGAGGCTCTGAGTCGTTGCCATTTACAAGTTTCCAAATTAATACAGCCAAATCTTTAATTGATATTTCGGCTGTTGATTTTGGACCTGTGTTAAATATTTCGTTGTCTGATGCGTTATTTTCTATACAGGCAACTAAGGCATTTACAGTATCATCCACATAAGTGAAGGTTCTTGTTTGGGTACCGTCTCCATGTATATCGATGGTTTCTTTTTTAAAGGCCTTGTCAATAAATACTGATTGAGGGCCACCCCACCATGTAAGATTTTGGTGTGGACCATATGAACCAAAAAAACGGGTAATGGTATAGTTAAGCCCGTATTCATCATGGTTGGCAATTATATATTGCTCGCCATACATTTTACTCATTGCATAAGCCCAGCGTTTTACCGTTGTGGGGCCCATTACTAAATCAGATGTTTCGGTAAAAGGAATATTTGGGTTTTTACCATACACGTCTGATGTGGATGCAAATAAAATTTTCGATTTATCCAGAATACACTTATGCACCACATTACGCAACATCAAATAATTTTCGTCAAGCGTACGCAGTGCATTGGTGTAACGGGGAATTTTTTGCGATGCCAGGTGGACAATAATATCCGCCTTTGCATCTTTAAGCATCAGGGGGTTTGCAATATCCCCCATAATAAACTCAAAATTTTTGTGTTCTGTTACAAACTCCAGGTTTCTAATAAAACCATAGTTAAGGTTATCTAACCCAATAACATGGTGGCCCCGCTGCAATAATGCATTGGCTAAATTTGAACCTATAAAGCCAGCAACGCCAGTAATTAAAATTTTCATAAACAAAGTTTTTCGGTTGATAAGGTTTATTGGTGTTTACGAAAAGCAACTACACAAAAAACTAATACTTGTACAAACAACTGCTTATTGTTTGTAAATCAGTCTCTGTTAATTCAGGATAATTGCCGCAATAAAAACCATTGGTATGTAAAAAGTCTGCACCCGGTAAATCGTAATGCTTACTTACATATTTGTGGTAAAAAGGCTGCCGCTGCATATTGCCGGCAATCATTGGCCTTATTTCTATACCAGCGCCAGAAAACTGTGACAAATATCTTTCTCTAAGTTCGGGTGTTTTACACACAACCGGAAATGCAAATGTAGACAGCACATTTATGTGATCATGATTCAGGTAAACTAAATCAGGGTTATTTTTAAATATTTCTTCAAAACGCAAATAGTTAGACTCACGCTTTTTAATATTATCATCTAAAAACTGCAGCTGATACAACCCTAAAAAACCGGTAATCTCTGTAGGACGCATATTGTACCCTAAATCGTAAAAAGTATATTTTGCATCAAACTCACTTTTAATACCGTATTTGGTACGCCATTTTACCTGTTGTGGAGCAGTAAGATTTCTGTCCCAGCCATTAGCACGTACTATACGCAGCATTTCGCTTAAATCATCATCGTCGGTGCATAACATACCGCCTTCAATAGTGCTCATATGGTGTGCCACAAAAAACGAAAAGCTGGCACCAATACCAAAATTACCTGCTTTACCGCCGGGCAATTCTGTACCTAATGATTCGCAGTTATCTTCAATAAGAATAATTCCTTTCTCATTACATACGTCCCTTATCTTATCAATATCTCCTGTAAAACCTAATACGTTTGTTAAAAACATTGCCTGTAATGGTGTATCCTTTAACCTGTCTAATATGTGATGACTCATTACATTCAGGTTGGTGGGCTCACAATCTATAGCAACGGGTTTCATACCCATTTGTATAATGGGCATAGTGTTGGTACTCCACGTAAGTGCAGAAAAGCCAACATTATCACCATCTTTTAACTTACCTAAATTTTTAAGTGCCTGTAAAACAGCAAGGTTGGCACTGCCGCCGCTGTTAAATAAAATGCCGTGCTTTCTTCCCTGCTTTTTTGCAAAGGTTACTTCAAATTCTGCACACTTGGCATCCATGCTCAGCCTGTCGGCTTTCATAATAAAATCGCTTAATGCTTTTTTTGTCTCGTACTCGTTTAAAAAAGCATTTTTCATTAAAGGTATCATGCTACGTTTGTTTTAAGAGTTTTATAAATTGCTATCATTTCATCAACGCCCTGTTCCAGCGTTATTTGTGGTTCAAAACCAATTTCTTTTTGTCTGCTTACGTCCATGCACTTGCGCAACATGCCGTCGGGTTTGGTACTGTCCCATTTTATCTGGCCTTTAAATCCGGTTTTTGATGCTATCATTTCTGCCAGCTCTTTAATACTAACATCGTAACCGCAGCCAATATTAATAAAATTAGGGTCATCATAGTTCTCCATCATAAAAACTATGGCTCTTGCAACATCATCAACGTGTAAAAATTCACGGCGTGCTACTCCTGTGCCCCATAGTGTAATATCAGCATCGTTATTATCTGCTGCATCTGTAAAACGTTTTACTAATGCTGATAAAACGTGTGAGTGTTTTAAATCGAACGAGTCGTTTGGTCCGTATAAATTACATGGCATAAGGCTGATGCTTTTAAAACCATATTGCTTATGCATGCCGCTTAATAATTTTAACCCTGCTATTTTAGCCAATGCATACCCTTCATTTGTGGGCTCCAGTTTTCCGGTAAGCAAATACGCTTCCTTCATGGGCTGTGGGCTTTCTTTTGGATAAATGCAGCTGCTGCCTAAAAAAACCAATTTTTCCACACCATTTTTTAAAGATGCCTGACAAATATTGTTTTGAATGTTCAGGTTGTCTACTAAAAAAGTTGCAGGATTATCAATATTTGCCTGTATACCTCCCACTTTTGCTGCTGCAAGTATTACTATCTCCGGCTTTTCTGCCTCAAAAAAAGCATGCACAGCTGCCTGATCGGTAAGGTTTAATTCTTTACTACTTTTATAAACTAAATCAGTATACCCTTCTTTTTGCAGTAACCGCATTGTGGCCGAGCCTACCATGCCGTTATGGCCTGCAATGTATATTTTTTTATTTTTCATTTTTTGATTTACTAATGAATTTTTATTTTTTTATTGTTTGATTTTATCTTTTAAATATTGTGAGTATTCAGCTGCACTGGCAATGCTTAAATGAATACCATCAGAATAGATGTAGTTGTTTTCATTGGGCATTGCAATATATTTATACTCACTTTCCGGGAAGTATTTTCTAAAATACGCCCTGTTTTTTTCGGCGGTGGCTGTATTCATCAGCGCTGCATCAACAGGCAATTCAAAAAACAAAACGGGTATGCCCTGTTTTTTAAATCCTTCCACCAAAGTTTTTAAAACAGTAAATCTGTTGTTATATACAGAATCATGTAAAGGATTTTGCTGCACCTTTTTTTCGTTGGCAATATTCATATTATACAATCCGGTATCCTGCCGCTTCTGCAATTTCATTGCTTCAATTTTAGCCTTTAGTGCTTCTTTAATACCACCTACCACCAAGCCAACTGGCTGATTTTGCAGTTGAAAAGATGTGAAAATTTTATTGGAATAAAAAGAAACAGGGCTTAAACTTCCCGATACCGCTTCTGACAGTGATTGATTACCCACTACATTGGTTTCTATTAACAAACAGGCGGGTTTTCGTTTTGTAAGCTTCAATAATTCCAGGCCATCATAGGCGCTCCAACCATTAAAAGCAAGATTATAGTAATTTTTACCAAGTGCTTCTGTAACTAATTTTCTGCTCATAGACGAGCCTATAATTAAAGTATCTACAGCTGTTTGTTGATTTGACCGGTTGTAAATAAAGTTTTGTGCACTGATGATATTAGCTGACTTATCGTTTTGACTGGTGTCCCACTTTACATTACACAATCTTACAACTGTTTCGTAAGCTGCAATTAAAACTATGGCGATTATTATACTTTTTTTAATCATTGCTTAAAATTGAAAGTAAATAAATGCGCCTGGAGTGCCGCTGTTTGTAAAAATTAAAAACAACATAATACCGTAGGCCAGCACATCTGCCTTACGTAAAAAACCCGGTGAGGCCTGTCTTTTTAAGTATAAAAAATGGTACAGCACCACCGGCAGCGAATACAGCAAAATGAGGAATATAGAAATATAGTTTGTAACCATACCTGTATTTGTAAAAATTGATTTTACATAAGCTATTACCTGCGTAAAATCTGGCAGTTTAAACAGCAACCATGCAAGGGTTACAGCTAAAAAAACAAACAGTATTTTAAAATAGTAAAAAGCAGTGCCTTTTTTAATTTTTATTTTAAACTTGTCATTAAACAGCCTTTCTATTGCAAGTGCGCCGCCATGAAAAGCACCCCATACTGCATAACTCCACGCTGCACCATGCCACAGGCCCCCAAGCACCATTGTTATGGCAAGGTTTATATAAGTACGCACTTTACCTTTTTGATTACCTCCCAAAGGAAAGTATAAATATTCTTTTAGGAAAGTTGAGAGGGAAATATGCCATCTTCTCCAAAATTCAGAAAATGTAGCGGAGATATAAGGGAAGTTAAAATTTTCCATTAACCTGTAACCAAACAAACCTGCCAAGCCCAGTGCTACTAAAGAATATCCTGCAAAGTCTGCAAATATTTGAAACGAGTAACCGAGCAACATAGTTACCAGCGTAAGTGTGGACAGTGTGGTAAAGCCGGGATATGTCATGGAGGCGGTAAAGTCTTTTAAATTATCCGCCACCACTAATTTTAAAAAATAACCCACCACCAGTGTTTTAAAACAATATTGCCAGTCTATATTTTTAAACAGTTTACTGCCTATTTGTGGTATAAAATCATGTGCCTTTAAAATTGGGCCAGATACCAAGTGAGGGAAAAATACGATGAAAAAAAATGAGTTGCGAATGTGTGTAGTAAATGATTTATCTACCAGGTTTTTAAACTTATCATCGGTATGCCCTTTGTAAGTATCTATTACAAGGCTAATACCTTCAAATGTAAAAAACGAAATACCAATTGGTAAAGGTATGGTTACTAAAAAATGCCCAATGCCTTTGCTGGTATCAAAAAAACTTGTTGCCAGTAATGGAGAGTATTTAAAAAATGCCAGCACCAGTAAATTTATTATTACCCCAGTTGCTGCAATTGCAAACCTGCTGCCGGGTTTACCAAAGCTCACCAAATAACTGGTTACCATATTTACCGCACCTGAAAAAAGCAGCAGGAATAATAGAGCAGGATCATAATATCCATAAAAAACAACGCTTGACAGAATAAGTACTATCAATTGCGTATTACCCTTTCTGAAAAAATTTACAGGCAGGTAATACATTGTAAATGTTATCACCAGCAGTATAAAAAATTCAAATGATGTAAAAAGCATTTTTTGCGTTTTGGTTTAGTTATTTATTTTTTTAAAAGGCCTGCTTATCCCCTTTAAATACCTGGTATACCGTTAAAAATAATATTTGCAAATCTAACCACAGGCTCCAGTTCTCTAAATACCAAAGGTCTTTAGTTATACGCATTTTTATCTGGTCGGGGTTAGTAATTTCTCCTCTGTAACCATTTACCTGTGCCCATCCTGTAATACCGGGTTTTAAAAACTGGCGTATCATATAATCATCTACCAGTTTAGAATAGTCAGTTGTGTGTTTAAGCATGTGCGGCCTTGGGCCAACCAAACTCATTTCGCCTTTAAATACATTTATAAACTGGGGAAATTCGTCTAAACTTGTTTTGCGTATAAAGCGGCCAATTTTAGTAACCCTGGCATCGTTACGTGTGGCCTGTTGTAAATCAGCATCCTTATTTACAGTCATGCTGCGAAACTTAAGGCACCTGAAAGATTTTTTGTTTTTACCTGTACGCAACTGTGCAAAAAACACCGGACCTTTAGATTCCAGTTTAATAAGCAATGCCATTAACGGCACCAGCCACGAGAGCACAAACACCATTACTAAAAAACTCACCGCAATATCAAGTGTGCGCTTTTTTATTCTGTTGCCCACATCGTCCAGCGGATCCTGCCTTAATGAAAGGATGGGCAGCTCTCCAAAATATTCTATATGCACATCTCTTGTTATAAACATAGAGAGGTTGGGTACAATTTTAAAGCGGATGCATTCTTTTTCACTTTCATACATTAATTCGTAAATGCCTTTATTCTGTTCCGGAGTAATGGTGGAATATATTTCAGCCACATCAAACTCTTTGGCAACATGCAGTGCTTTACTTATATCCGTTAAAATAGGGTAGTGCGAAAGTTCGTGTACATTTTTATCATCCTCTATAAAACCCAGCAGCTGGGTGTTTAAGCCATCTTCTTCAAAGTAGTTAGCTAATTTTTTTGCAGTATCGTTATAGCCCAGTATCAACACCTTTTTTACAAGGTAGTGTGTGTTTTTAAAATATTTTTTTATACCCAGATACAAAAATCTGTTAACCAATAACCCCAGCCCAAAGCCCAACATGGTAATTAATATAAACATCCGTGATATTTCGTATTCACGGGAAAGAAACAGATACAGCAGTAATACTATAATCCAAATAAGGTAAACCTGTGTTGTGCGTTTTGTAAAATGCTCAAAATTTAAAATTGCTTTGGCAGCATAAGTACGCAAAAATGCAGACAGCAGCAGCCACGCCGCCACTGAAATAGTCCAGTACTGAAAGTAACTGCCCCAATAACTAACCGGAATACTTGCGGTTAGAAATATTTTACATAAAAAATACACGATAGTTATGACAAATAAGTCAAGTGCTATCAGCGTCATTTGTAAATATCGTTCAAACTGCCTGTTCATTATATTGCTTTAACCTGCCTGTTTATTTTACAAGCCTTAATGGCTTTAATATTCTTAATTTAATAAACTGCTTAAAAAATACCCACAAAAATTTACTGTTGGTGTATGCATATCTTTTAAAAAGTCTTTTGGGTTCCTGTGCAAAACGGTATATCCATTCCATTCCAGCTTTTTGCATCCACAGCGGTGCTCTTTTTTGCATACCAATGGTTACAGGTATTGAACCGCCCACTCCTGTCATTACCGCATTTACTTTACCTTTCATGGCTGCCATCCATTTTTCCTGCTTGGGGCAGCCTAAAAAAACAAATACCAGCCCTGCACCGGATGCATTAATATTGGCTGCAATGTCATTTTCTTCATCTGCAGTTAACGGCCTGAAGGGCGGGCTGTATAACCCTGCCACTTTTAATGACGGATATTCTTTTTTTACAAAAGCATCTGCTTTATCAAGCATTTCCTGTGTGCCTCCATAAAAATAAACAGAAAGCTGCTCCTGCTGCATACGTGCCAGCATACTGGGCATAAAGTCCATTGCAGAAACCCGGTCTTGTTTTATTCCGTAAAGCAAACGCAACATCCATGTTAATGGCTGCCCATCGGGAGTTACTATATCTGCCTTGTGTATTAAATCGCTGAATGCCTCACTATCCTGCGCCTCAATAAACATGTGTACATTGGCAAAGTATGCCGCAGCTGACACTTTATTTTTTGCCAGTTCAGTCATTTTATCAATAAAGGACTGATAACTGCCTGTTGAAAGTGCAAAGTTTTTTAGCGGCTGTTTGGGTAACATTTGTATCATTGTTGTAAATGTTATTTTGCAATAACCTTTTTAAAACCAGCTTTGGCACACTTGCCATTACCAGCATTAAATATGTTGTACGTTTTTAAACGGCAAAAGCCGTTTGGTAAATTTTATTTAGTTTATCGATGTATATTTCCGGATCGTAATTATTAAAAACAGTTTGGGCTGCATTAGCACTCAATTTTTCAAACAATACAGTATTGTTTGTTAACTGTTGTACTGCTTCGGCAATTTCGGCAGCCGGGTTTGCGCCCAGCATAATACCGTTTTCACCATTTGCAACTGCATATTTTATTGAGCCCACATTTGTTACCACAGGTACCAGCCCAAACGACATTGTTTCCAACAATGACATTGGCAACCCTTCAAACAAAGATGGCAAAACAAAAACATCACAACTTTTAAAGAGCGCAGTTTTTTCTTCGCCAAAAACCACTCCTTTAAAAACAAAGCTGCTACCTAACAGCTTTGAAAATTTTTCTGTGTACTCCTTTTCATCTGGCCCCGTACCTGCTAAAAAAAAATTAAAAGCAATATTTTTTTCTTTTAAAATTTTTAATCCTTCGTAAATATGGGCCATTCCTTTGCTAATACTTATACGCCCAATAAACAACAGTTTTAACGGCGTTGAACTCACCCTGCCACTGCGGTTATATTGTTTTGCCGCAGTAATATCCACGCTATTGGGTAATACAAAAACATTTGCCAGTTGATACTTTTGCTCTGCTGCAGTTTTTTCTGCATGGCTTAATACAATGGCCGGTGTTTTTGTTCCCATGCAGCTTTTAATTAAAAAACGCATCCATTTGGGTGGCATCTGCTGCGTTAAAAACTCCCCCCCATGCAAATGCACCAGCATTTTCTTTTTAAACAGCTTTGCAACAAAAATCAGTGGCGCATCTCTTAAAACGGAAGCTTTACTAAATGCAAAATTAAAATGTACTGCTGTTTTTTTTTTGAAAGCAACAGCACCTGTCCACTGTAATGCAGTTTTTAAAAGCCCCAAAGCCCATGCTATACCTCTTTTTTCATTATCGCTACGGCCCAAGGTAAAAACGGTATACTTATACCCTGGGTTATTTTTTATTATAAATGCAGTTACTGATGATATACCGCTTACGTTCTTCTTAGCATCCAGGCTAGGAGATGTAATCAATATATTTA
>JAGVCC010000119.1 GCA_020059395.1 Chitinophagales bacterium
CGGCCATAACTGTCAAGAGATATAAAATGCACATTGCCTATATCGTATGAATAATATGCTTCTGTGCCTGAAGCAATACCGCCCATTTGCGCAGCTGTTGGTATTGTAAAACTGTTATAGTAGGCGTTATTTCTTACACCGGTATTAGCACTGCTGTTTCCATAATCATGATTGCCCGGTGTGGGATACAGTTTTTTGTTTTTAAGTATGTCATCTTTATAAATGTCAAAAAATTCCAGTTGAAATTCAGTATCAAGTCCGGAGTTGTAAGCATTATCCCCTATTGTAAAAACACCATCAATTTCATTAGTACCTATATAGCTGAGCGCTGCATTTTTTGTATCAATTTGATTGGTAGAAGCATTACCACAATCACCAAAACCTAAAAACCGCAGTTTGCGGGTAGTGTTTGATGGTGGCAGTGTTGTAAAATAATTATTTACATCAGCCTGTATTACACCACCAGTGCTGCCAATAGTATAAAAATATTTTGTGTCGGCAGCAAGCCCTGTTACCGCAACTTCATGCTCTGTTGTTACAGCAGCATCATCAACAGTACTGGTATAGGTACCAAAGGCAGTACCGTATGTTACTCTAGAGTTTGTTGCCACATCTGTACGCCACCTTAATGTTATACTGTTTTGATTACCCATTTGCAGGTATGGGCCACGGGTTAATCCGGCAACATCGTTGGCTATTAACTCCATATCAAAAAACAAATCACTGCTGCCGATAGCATTTTGGTGCACTTCAACAGCAATTATATTATTGCCCGGCACAAACATGCTTGTGCTTAACGTAGCATTATATATAACCGAGCCATTTCCGGTAATGGCTGTGGGAGCCCATGTGGCATAGGTTTGACCTGCAGGTACATTATTTCTATACGCCTCAGTACCATTTACCCAAATTACCAGTCCGTCGTCAAATTTGGAACGAATTTGAAAATTAATATACGCCGAAGGATTGGGTATGTTAACTACTTTACGAAAATATAAAGTTGGATAACGGGCACCCGCTGCACCGCCGCCTCCAGCAGAGGTATTTTCTGGTATAGCTGTATTTCTTACCGGTGGGTTTGCGCCAAAACCCATTGCAGTATTTTGGTTAGTTAACCAGCCTGTTTCAGCATATGCAAGGGTCTTCCATGCTGCAGCATCAAGGCTGGTACCACCGCCAATGTAGCTCCAGCCGGGAGCTGTTGGAAGATTTTGACCGAATTTAACCAGTGTGTCGTTGGCATTAGCACTTTGTGTTTTACACAACAGCACCAATGCAAAGACTGCAGCAGTTTTAATAACTTTCATTTTTGTTTTTTTAAGGATATTAGAAACACATCCGGTAATTTCTCAATTCCGGTTTTTATGCAAACAATAAAATATTTTCTAGTATTTCTATAGAGTTAATTCGCTTCTTAAGCCAAGGTTCTTGATAATAAATACGTTTTTTAATGGAAATTATTGTAGTAATCCGTTTCAGATAAAACGAAATAAAGTAGTTATACTTAGTAAATTTACCCAAATGGATATACAATTAATTGATTTGTAATAAAAGTTGATATATTTAAGAGAAAAGTATTTTACAAGTTTTAATAATTTTTCGATGAAAAAAAATGCCATTCTGCTGGTTACAACTTTGTTTATATCTGCATTTTGGTTTAAAAACACCCCGCTGCTAAGCTGTGCAGAAAAAACAAAGCGCCAGTATTTGCTGTTCTGCAGAGAATTTACAAATGCGGCAAAACAACTGCAACAGAGTGTAATTACTTCAGATAAAAAAGGCATGCAGCAACATTTTTTAACTGCACGGCTTGCATACAAAAAAGCGGAGCCTGTAATTGAATACTTTTTTCCATTTTATGCAGTAAAACTTAATGGACCACCAATTATTTTTTTTGAAGAAAGTGAAGCGGACATTCCAGAAAATATACCCGGTGGTATGCAGGTAATTGAAGGCATGCTTTTTCCTGCAGTAACAAAAACCGATACAGCTGTACTAAACTTTGAAATTAGCGAATTGGTGCGGTATGCCGCAGAACTTGAAACTGCAACAACATCATCATTTGCGTTTACAGATGAAACTATTTTTGAAGCGTTGATGGAAGCATTATACCGTGTTGCAGCATTAGGTGTTACAGGCTTTGATTCGCAAACTGCACAAAACAGTATTGCTGAATGCAATGCAGTTTTAGAAGGCATACAAAAATATATTGCTTGTTGCAAAGAAAAATTTACTGTTATGCCTGCTGGAAGTTATGAGCAGCTGCAGCACAATTTGCTAACGGCAATAAATTATTTGGCAGCAGCAAAAAGCTTTAACAGTTTTAACCGGATGGAATTTTTAGTGCAACACCTTAATCCCATTACAGCGCAAATAGCACAGTGCAAAAAAAGCAACCATCTTACAGACAGTAAGGCCGGGCTATACTACAGCAGCATTAAAAAAGACAATACGCTTTTTGAGCCGGGTATTTTCAATACACAAAAATTTATTGACGACTACACAACATCTGCCCAAAAAATCGCCTTGGGCCGTATGTTGTTTTTTGAAAAAAAATTAAGTGCAGATAACAGCCGCAGTTGTGCCAGCTGCCACCAGCCAAACAAGGCGTTTACTGACGGGCTGCCCACCAGCCTTGCACTTAACGGACACAGCAGCCTGCCCCGCAATGCACCTACCATTTGGAATGCAGCACTGCAACGCAATTTATTTGCAGACAGCCGCAGCCGTAATTTGGAAGAACAGGTAATGCAGGTTTTAAACAGCACCGCTGAAATGCATGGCAGTGCACAACAGGCAGCCGAAAAAATAATTGGCACAAAAGAATATCGGCTGCTTTATGAAAAGGCTTACCCTGATGCAACAGCTGCAGATGCTGCACAAAATATTTGCAATGCCATTGCCTGTTACGAGCGCACTTTAATTGCTTTAAACAGCCGGTTTGACAAACATATGAATGGCAATACACAGCTTACAGCAAATGAAATTAACGGCTTTAATATTTTTATGGGCAAAGCCAAATGCGGCACCTGCCATTTTATGCCATTGTTTGGTGGTGCAAAGCCACCACGCTATTACTACACCGAAAGTGAAGTAATTGGCGTGCCTGCTAACAGCAATAAAAAAAATGCCGTACTTGATAAAGACAGCGGCAGGTATAATTACACCGGTTATAAAATACATCTATTTTCTTTTAAAACACCCTCTGTACGGAATGCCGCGGTAACAGCACCTTACATGCATAACGGTGTTTATAAAACACTTGAAGCAGTGGTGGATTTTTATAATAAAGGCGGTGGCCAGGGCCTTAGTATTGCACCACAAAACCAAAGCCTGCCTTTTGAAAAACTGCAGCTTACTGCCAAAGAAAAAAAAGACCTTGTTTTATTTATAAAAAGCCTTACTGATACTGCTGCAGCTTATTAAAAGCAAAAGCCCCCGGTGCATCCGGGGGCTTTACTTTTTTCAAACTATTTGTTAATGAGATAAAATTATTTTTTGTGTTACCACCTCGCCATTTACCAGCACTTGTACAGAGTAAACGCCATTGCTGTATTTAGCAAGATTGTTCAACTGTACGGCATTAGTACCTTTAACTGCTTTATGTTTTTGGAGTATTACTGTTTTACCAATATTATCCAACAGCCTTATTGTTACTTCCGATTCTTTTTCAACAAAGAACCTTACCGTTGCATATTCTGTTGCAGGGTTAGGCATTACTGTTACAGGTGTTTTAGCACTGTTGCGCCTTACCACCAGCACATTACTGTATTTAAACTCACCGGTTTTACTTATGGCCTTAAGCCTGTAATAAAATACTTCTGAATTTACATTAGCAACATCATCAGTTAATCCAAATGCCTGCTGCACATTAAGCTGCACAGCATCTGTTACAGTGCCCACTTTTGCAAAATTGCTGTTATCGGTACTGCGTTCCACTTCAAAACGGTCTATTGCTTTGGCAGTAATAATTGTCCAGCCAATGTTTACGTAAGTGTTTTGCAACGCACCAGTAAATCCAAGATATTGCACTGGTAATACTGTTGCTGCCCAGCGCCAGTCTCTGTCGCTTTGAGTAATTACTGTACGCTGTACAGTGGCTCTGGTGCCAGGTGTTGCGTCGCCTGTAAAAATACCGCCACTACCCAGCATGTAAGAAGTGCCTTTTAAATTTGTTACAGAGTTTAATGAATCATAAAGGTTATCTAAGCCATCGCCATCTGCATCAAGCCCAGATAAAGTAAGCGGTTCGTTACATAAACCGTCAAGGTTCCAGTCATTTCCTTCACACATATCGGGTGAACCGTCAGCATCAGTATCCAAATCTCTGTAATCGGGTGTGCCATCTCCATCATGGTCGTAAACAAATATACCCGATCCACCAAAGCCCACTAAATTATCGTAAGGAGTGCATAAGCCATCTCCATCAGCATCAGTAGTTGTAGGCAATTGATAGCCTGCTGTACTCATACCTTCGATATTATCTGGTATGCCATCTTCGTCGCTATCAATATCTAAATAATCTGGGTTGCCAACACCTTCGGTATTTCTTAAGTTTAAAGCAGGTAAAGCAGCTACGGTTGAAGACCAGCCGTTAACCAATGCCCCATC
>JAGVCC010000206.1 GCA_020059395.1 Chitinophagales bacterium
CAAGAAAGCACTACGACTTTGGCGAAATAAACTGGGATGAGTTTTGGAATGTGGTAAAAGGCAATGGCCCCTGCAACAAACAACGTTTAGAGGCAAGAAGAAAAGCACATGAAGAAGGACAGTGGGTGAGAGAGGCGGCGATGGCATATAGCACCAAACAGAAAGGGAAGGCTTCTGCTGCATAATTATTAATTACTTATTACTAATTATTACATGGCTACCTATAACCACTTTTATGATTTGCCTGTATATAAATTATGCAGAAATTTCAGAAGAAAAATATCTGTAATTACAGTTAAATATTTTCCTAAAATGGAAGAATATCATTTAAAAGCACAGGTATTTGATTCTAGCAGGTCGGTTACGGCAAACATTGCCGAAGGTTTTGGAAGATATCATTATCAAGAGAACATACAGTTTTGCAGACAAAGCAGGGGCTCTTTAACTGAATCCCTTGATCACATGATAACAGCCTACGATGAAAAATACATTACAAAAGACATATTAAGCGAATTAAACAAGGACTATAAAGAGTGTTTGAAAGAGCTAAATGCGTACATAAAATATTTAAAAGCAGCAAAATCTGCAGACACCAAATAATCAATAATTAAAAATAAATAATTTCATATGAGTTTCATAATACAAAAGTTTCTGTACGGCGATATTCCTGAAGAAAAAGCAGCTGGCAGCAATTATGTAACTACTAACGATACCGCAGCTTGGCCCTTATGGGAAGTGTTTATACGCAGTAAACAAGGGCTGGACCATAAACATGCCGGCAGCCTGCATGCAGCGGATGCACAAATGGCTATTGAAAATGCAAGAGATGTTTATACCAGAAGACAGGAAGGTGTAAGTATTTGGGTGGTGGAAAGTAAATACATCACAGCATCTAACCCAGAAGAGGCTGGCGAATTGTACGAACCTGCGGCTGATAAAATTTACCGGCATCCTACATTTTATAATTTGCCGGACGAAGTAAACCATATGTAAGCCCATCCTAAATCCTTCCCCGGAGGAAGGACTTTAAACCTCCTGATATGCAAAAAGATTTAACTTATAAAAGTGCTTCACAAGTACCTCCACAGGAGGGATTTAGGGAGGCTTACCTGCTTCACCTTGCAGACACTACATTAATTCTTTCACAACGCAACAGTGAGTGGTGTGGGCACGGACCAATATTAGAACAGGATATTGCTATCACCAATATTTCGTTAGACTTGTTGGGGCAAAGCAGAAATTTTTATCAATATGCCACCCAATTAATAAATAATACTACAAATACAAAAGCTGCGAAAGTCCTCCCTTCGGGGGAGGATTTAGGAGGGGCAACTGATGAAGATAAACTGGCTTACCTGCGTACAGAAAGGGAATTTAAAAATTTACTGTTAGTTGAATTGCCAAAAGGCGACTGGGGGCAAACTATATTAAGGCAATATCTTTTCAGTCAGTATCAATATTTATTGTTTGAACAATTGCAGCAACATGCCGATGAACAGCTGGCCGCTATTTGCACCAAAGCGCTAAAAGAAATAAAATACCATGTACGCTGGAGCAGCGAATGGGTAATACGCCTTGGCGATGGCACCACAGAAAGTAATGCAAGAATGATAAAAGCCATAGAAGAAATATGGCGCTACACAGGCGAAATGTTTATACCGGTGGAATATGAAACAATATCAGGTATTGATTTTTCTGCACTAAAAAAACAATGGGAAGAAAAAATAAAAGAAGTTTTTGAAGAAGCTACCCTTTCTATTCCTGAAAAAATATTTATGCAAACGGGTGGTAAAACCGGTGTGCATACAGAACATCTTGGATATATTTTAACCGACCTGCAATATTTACAAAGAACTTACCCCAACAGCCAATGGTAACAGCCCACCCAAACCTTCCCCGAGGGAGGGCTTTGAGAGAAAGCCATTTTAAAGAAAATTAGAAATGCCTGATACAGAACTCACAAAAAAAGAAAATAGCTCAAAACAATCAGAGACTCAAGTCCTTCCCTCTGGGGAGGATTTAGGAGGGGCTGTTTGGTCGGTACTGGAAACAATTACCGACCCCGAAGTGCCCGTACTTACTATTACAGATTTAGGAATTGTAAGAGATGTAAAAATAAACGGTGAACTTATTGAAGTTACAATTACACCCACCTACACCGGCTGCCCTGCAATGGATATGATTGCGATGAACATCCGCATGGCGCTTATTGAAAATGGTTTTACTGCAATTAAAATCACCACCATACTTGCTCCGGCATGGACAACAGACTGGATGAGTGAAGCAGGCAAGCAAAAATTAATTGCATATGGCATAGCAGTACCCAATAAAAAATTTACTATTGCTGCCGATGGTGTTGAATGCCCGCAATGCAAATCAACCAATACAAAACTGCTGAGTGAGTTTGGCAGTACTGCCTGCAAAGCTTTATTTCAATGCCAGGATTGTAAAGAGCCGTTTGATTATTTTAAGTGTCATTAAAATAATTTGATCAAGTATCTTTATGCAATGGACTTAAGCATTTATTTTGAAGAAGCCGCACAGGTATCTGTTGCATTTATTATTGGCGCCATCATTGGTATCGAAAGAGAATTTCGCAGTAAACCTGCCGGATTTAGAACCATGATATTGATTTGTGTGGGCAGTTGCCTCTATACCATTTTATCAAAAGAAACCAGCGATGTAAGTCCCGACCGTATTGCCAGCAATATTGTAACCGGTATTGGCTTTATTGGTGCCGGTGTAATTTTTAAAGAAGGCATCAGCGTAAATGGCTTAACCACGGCAGCATTAATTTGGGTTACGGCTGCGCTGGGCATGGCTATTGGCTATCATAATTATCCGCTGGCTATTGTAGTTTCCATAATTGTGGTTATTACGCTGTTTGTTTTAGAGCCTGTGCAGCGTTTTATAAACAACCTGCACCGTGTAAAAGATTACCGCATACGCACACATGAGCTGGGCCGTAATTTTAAAACAGAAATGGAGCAATTTTTTAGTACTAATAAAATGACCTTCCGCTGCATGAAAGTGGTAAAAGATGATAATGATGCTGTTTATCTTTTTCGCATAAGTGCACCAGACAGAAACTACGATGCTGTAGATGAATTTTTATTAACCCACCCCGATGTAAAAGGGTTTGAAGTATAAAAACAATATTATGTCTTCCATTATTTTTGAAATAAAAAATGCCGTGGCGTACATAACGCTTAACAGGCCAGAAAAATTTAATTCCTTTAACCGAGAAATGGCCCTGCGCCTGCAGGCCCATTTAGATGAGTGCGCCAGCCTGCATGAAGTGCGCTGTGTGTACATAACCGGTGCCGGCAAAGCATTTTGCGCCGGGCAGGATATTAGCGAACTGGTAGCCCCCACCCAACCTCCCCCAAAAGGGGAGGAGATTACAATTAAACAAATCCTCAGCGAACATTATAACCCCATTGTAAAACGCATTCGCAATTTACCCAAGCCTGTTGTTGCTGCAGTTAACGGAGTGGCTGCAGGGGCAGGTGCTAATATTGCGTTGTGTTGCGATGTGGTGGTGGCCACACAATCGGCATCATTTATTCAGGTGTTTAGTAAAATTGGATTAATACCCGACAGCGGCGGCACATTTACCCTGCCCCGTTTAATTGGCTGGCAGCGTGCCAGTGCATTAATGATGACGGGTGATAAAGTAACCGCCACCGATGC
>JAGVCC010000096.1 GCA_020059395.1 Chitinophagales bacterium
AAAATAATATCTCCATCAGCAGCTACAGTGGGAGCATAAATACCATTGTTGTTATTGGTAAGCAAATACTCTTTTCTGTCGTTAAGTGTAAGCGCAAAAATTTTATCGGCATCACTGTTCATGCGGCTGTAATACACTGTATCGTTTTTTACAAAAGGATAGCCAATTACATTAAACGAAAAGATATTGAGTGCTGTAGTATTACCATTACTATTATCAATTTTTACAAGGCACATGTTGCCTTCAGGATTTCTTGCCGCTGCAATTATTTCCCTTTCGTTTAAAAATTTGGGGTAAGTAAAAAAGTAATTAAGCCTGTTTGGCAGTGTTTTTATTTCTGTACCGGTTGCAGCATCCAGCAATGCAATGTTATTAGCTCCCGTTGTATTTGTTTTTACTGCAACTATCAGTGTGCCTTCTTTATTTATATCTGGCGAAAAATATTTTGATTTAGCAGTCAACTGCGTTTGTTTACCAGTCTTAATATCAACGAGGTTAATTACACTATAATCCCTGTTTCCCCAGCGGGCATCGGCTTGATAGCTGGCGTATACAATACTTTTATCATTACAGCTAAAGTACTCATCCAGTACTATTTTTTTTGCGGTAACTTTTTCTTCGGAGCCATCTGCATTAATAATATAAAATGCACTTATTTTTTTGTAAGATTTTTTAGTAACCACCACTCTTCCATCACTTAAATAATGCGGAAACTCATAATCGGTTACATTATTTTTTTGCGATTTGGTTATAAAGTTTAATGGCTCCGTTGTTTTTACTGTTACCAGTTGTTTAAAATAATTAATAGCATCCCACCGGAATTGTTTAAAAGGAACACCGCTGTGTTTTTCAATAGCTTTGTTAAATACTTTTTTAAGCCTTACGGCGTCGTTGGTTACTTTACTCCAAAAATCGGGGCCAAATTTTTCGTACCCATAGGCTGTAAGCAGGTAGCCAAGCTGATAATGATCGGGTACATAATTTTTTATAGAGCCGCTGCGGTATTTCCACCAGCTGTATTTTTTATCTGCAGCCCATAATGATTTAAAACCGTTATAAAAGGCAGGCATTCTGCCCCTGCCCTGTGCAGTTACTAATGTTTCCTGATACACAGCATCGCCTTCAAAATAATAATCAGGTAAAAAAAGCCCGTTTGCTAATAGCTGCCCTTCCTGCCCCAGAAAAAAAGTAAACAGCTTTGCAACGCCTTTATTAAAATTGCTAAACTGCTGTATATGCCTGTTTTCATGAATCATTAAATTATCATCCCAGCGAATGCTGCCCGTGCTGAAGCTGTTTTGAGGCGGTGTCATATACAGCTCACTCATTTTAGGTGCCATGCGTACGTAAGCGTTAGGTACCGTTGTTTGACTTTGCAGTATCACATTCCATTTTTTTTGTGGCCTACCAATTGAGTATGCAGTTGCCGTATCCAGCAATTGCATCACTGCTGCCATTCTGTTAGCCTGACTGTCAAGCCCTTTTTGAAAAATAATTTTACCCTGCGGTGTATTAATTTGCCACCATTTAACCGAAGGTGCATTACCACCAAAGTTTTGCGCATTTGTACAAGCTGGCAATAAAAAAAACAATACAAGCAGCGGGATAAGATTTACTTTTATCATGCTTTAAAGTTAATAAATTTTATAAGCCAGAATAAAATTTACACCATGCTTGATATAAATTTTGAACCCTTTACAGAAATTACTACTGCACGCCTGCTGCTGCGTAAATTTTCACTGGCAGATGTGCCAGCAATGTTTGCATTACGCAGTAACACACAGGTATTGGAGTTTTTAGGCAGGGAGCCTTTAAAAAATTTGGATGAAGCCACTGCGCTTGTTACGACTATTTTAAAAAATCTTGAAGATAATAATGGTATTATGTGGGGCATATGCCTGCAAGAAAATAAAATACAGTTAATTGGAAGCATTGGTTTTTGGCAAATAGAAAAAGAGAACTACAGAGCCGAAATTGGCTACATGCTGCACCCGCAATACTGGAACAAAGGTTTTATGCAGGAAGCAATAAAAGCAGTGGTTGCTTTTGGCTTTACACAAATGAAACTGAACAGTGTAAAAGCAAGTATTAATCCGCGTAATGCTGCCTCTGCAGCATTACTTGAAAAAACAGGGTTTATAAGAGAAGCTTATTTTAAAGAGGATTATTATTTCCGGGGTGAGTTTTTTGACAGTGCTGTGTACGGCATTTTGAATAACCAGCATTAAAAAGCACTGCCCTTTCGGCACAGTGCTTTTACTTCCCCTTGCTTACGCTATTTTATAATTACGCATTACATACCTGGTAATAACACATGGTCAATTACATGTATTACGCCGTTGCTTTGGTTTACATCTGAAATAGTAACTGTTGCAACGCCACCTTTTTCGTCTTTAATCATCAGTTTTTTGCCCTTCATCATTAACCATAATTTACCGCCTGCAACTGTTTTTACTTCTGCAGTACCATTACCATCCTTAATTAATTTGGCAATAGCATCAGCATTCCATTTGCCTGCCACAACATGGTAAGTTAACACACCCGTCAGGGCTGCTTTGTTTTCTGGTTTTAATAAATTGTCAACAGTACCAGCTGGTAACATTTCAAAAGCTTTGTTTACGGGGGCGAATACCGTAAACGGGCCAGCACTTTGCAGCGTTTCCACCAAGCCTGCAGCTTTAACGGCAGCAACCAAAGTGGTATGGTCTTTACTGTTTACAGCATTTTCTACAATATTTTTTGAAGGATACATGGCAGCGCCACCCACCATTTTAGTTTTTTCCATTTGTGCAAATGAGGTGTTCACTGCAAGCATTGCAACGGCTGCAAAAAAGAAATTTTTAACCTGTTTCATAATTTGTTTGTTTTATCTTTTTAAATAAGTTTTATACAAACATGTACGGTGCCTGAAAATAGCTGGATTGCTTTTTTGAAAAAAAAAAGTTGTGCTTAAGTATTTGCACAATTTCTTACTGTTGCATTAAACAACAGTTTGCAAAAAAAGAATAAAATAAGACAAATTAAATTTTTGTAACGGCACCCACACTCACCACCTCGGTTGGGGTTGGGTTACCGCCTTCTTTTTCCAAGGAGATGGCAAAGGCCTCGGCACGGCCAAAGCTTTTCATTTTTTGCATACGGAATTTTTTGCCTTTATCATTGGTAATGATGAGACCTCCTTCAACAGGCACTCCATCTACAATGGCCCAAAACTGGTATTGTTTACCTGCGGGTGCGTCAGGCAGGTTGCTTGCATCTACCATCACATCCCCATTACCAGTCATCCAGTATATTTTTGCTTTAGCATCAGGCATTTGTGGCTGGCCTTTTAGTGAAACCTGTAGCCCCTGCTTCACCACTTCTATGTCGTTCTTCATTGCGTCAGCTTCCAGTTTTGCAACATTTAGCTGCTGTTCTGCTTCAGTAAGCTTTGCCGTGGCATTTTCCACTTTATTGTACAGTGAATAATTGAAAAACGCACTACCAATAAGCAAGGCTATTGAAGCAGCGGCAGCCCATTTCCAGCCATTAAACGCAACAACTTTTGCTGGTTGTGTATTTATGTTTACTACAGGCGCTGCAGCAGTATTTATTTGTGCAAAAAGTTTATCCTTAACATTTGCAGCAGGTGGCACAGCATTTGCCGTTGCATAGTTTTCCAGCCCCAGTTCTATGGCGCTTAATTCAGCTGCCACTTCGGGGTATTGCTGCCTCCAGATTTCCACCTGCTGCCTTTCGGCATCAGTGGCTATATCTGCTGCATATAATTCCAGCAAGCCGGATGATATGATTTCCTGTACGTTCACTTTATTACGTTATCAGTTTTCTTAGTTCTAAAATAGCGGTACGCATTCGGGTTTTAACCGTGCCCAAAGGTACTCCGGTTTGTTTTGATATTTCTTCCTGCGTAAAACCGCCAAAATAAGCCATATCAATAATGCTGCGCTGCTCTGGCTTTAAATTAACCAGTTGGTTTTTAATACCCAGCGCATCAAATTTATCTTTACCTGTACCATCGGTGTAATTACTTACGGAGTTTTCATCAGCTGAGATTTTCTGCTGCTTTTTATACCCTTTACTTCGTAAAGTATCAATAGTAAGGTTACGGGTAATATTCACCATCCATGTAAACAACCGCCCCTTAGAAGCATCATAACTGGAAAAATTATTCCATATCTTTAAAAAAGCTTCCTGCAAAACATCCTCGGCCAAAGCAGCATCATCTACCAGCCGCACAATTACACCATTTAAGGCACCGGCATAATTATCGTACAAATATGAAAAAGCCTGTTGACTTCGGTTTTGCAATTGCAATACCAGCTCTTCTTCAGTATATTTTTCAGTTACAGCCAAGGAAATGTGCGTAATTTTTTTTAAGTGGCAAATGTAGGTTATTATTTCAAAAACGGTTTATCTTACCAGCATTAAAAAAATAACATGCAGCAGGCCATACCCGTTTTGCCCACCTTAAACATTAAACAAACCATACAATTTTACGAAACCGAATTAGGCTTTACAGGTGTTGATATTGGTGGCTATGCTATTTTAAAAAAAGGGAAGGCAGAAATTCATTTTACATTATGTGCCGATAAAAAATTGTGCGAAGCCAGCAGTTGTTACATAAGGGTAACAGATGTGCAATGCTTGTTTGCCGATTTTGCAGGTAAAGAAATAATTTATCCAGAAAATAAACTGGTGCACAGTAAAGGAAACAAAAAGAGTTTTACTTTAAAAGATAATAATGGAATTTTGTTGCGCTTTGTACAAGAAAGTTGACTACTACCATGAATACCATTACTATCAGCAATATTTTACCCAAACATAATGCGCCACTGGCGGCCATTATACGCAGTGCACTCAATGAATTTAAAGCAAACAAACCCGGCACTGTATATTTTGATATTACTACTGATTCACTTTACGAAGTTTTCAAAGCAACCGGAAGTTTTTATTTTGTGGCTGAAGAAAATGGTTTACTGTTGGGTGGCTGCGGCATTTTCCCCACTGCTAATTTACCGGCTGACACTTGTGAACTGGTAAAATTATATTTAAGTGCGGCTGCCCGTGGAAAAGGACTGGGCAAATTATTAATGGAGAAATGCATGGCAGCAGCCAAAGAAATGGGATACTCTCAGGTGTATTTAGAAACCATGCCCGAACTTATCATTGCCGTACCACTATATGAAAAACTTGGGTTTACTTATCTTTCTGCACCATTAGGCAACAGCGGGCATGACGGATGCAGTATTTGGATGATTAAAAGTTTGTGAAAACAGTGTGGATTTTGATTAAGCAAGCATCTATGCTGCTTATGAACTACTTGCTTCTCGTTTTTAGTTTACTATTTTTTACAAATTGTAAACACGGCAGCGGACCTAACAAAAAAGCGGCACGTACTCAGCCTTCACTTTCTGCTGCTAAAAATATCAATTACGATTCCTGCAAAAATGCTATTGCTGTTTTAAAAAAGCAAAAGCGGTCAACATGGGCAACTTTACCCAAAAGTGAAAAAGAAAAAATTCTAACAAATGCTATTGCCAAAACCATTGTGCCGGCCTGGATTGGCACTGCATGGGATTTTAATGGCACCACCCAAACACCCCAAAAAGGCAGTATTGCCTGCGGCTATTTTGTAACTACAGTTTTGCAAGATGCAGGCTTTGCTATTGCCCGTACCAAACTGGCCCAATGTGCATCAGAACAAATGATAACAACACTGGTTCAACCAAAATATGTGCAGCGCTTCAGTAATATTTCCATTGAAAAATTTATTGCAGCAATTCCTGCTAGCAATATTGGTTTATATATAGTTGGGCTGGACAATCACACCGGATTTATTTATAACGATGGGCAAGATATTTTCTTTATCCATTCCACTTTTGCAGGCACAAGAAATGTGCAGAAAGAAATGGCTGTAACCAGTTGGGTGCTGCAACAAAGCAAGTATAAAGTGCTGGCAAGTTTAAGTGCCGATGAAAAGATTTTGGAAAAATGGATTCGTTAACCTGTCACCAGTTCCACTTCAAACACAGGGCTAAATAAATACAGCTTACCGGTTTTAATTTCCAGGCATTTATAACGTTTACGCACCTGCTCCCCTTTTTTAAAAATACGGTTGCCCTTAATTTTAAACAAACTGCCTTGTGGTAATTGTTCTACCAAATACACACCTTCTTTTTTATCATCATACTGGTGCAGCACCCTAAGCAGCTTTTCATCGCCACAGCTGCTGGCGGCTGGGTTTTGCAAAGTACGCATCAATGCTTTTTCCACATCAACCGGAAAAACCTTCTTCAACAGAAACTGCGCCAGTATCTTACTGAATTCATTCTTCCACTCCTGCCCATGCGCCTGCACCCTGTTGCCAAAATTTTCGTACGTAAATAAATGCGCCAGCTCATGCAGCAAAGTAATTAAAAAAGCATATTTATTAAGATTGCCGTTGACACTGATACGGTGTGTGCTGCCACTATGGGCGTGCCTGTAGTCCCCCAACACAGTTTGGCGCTGACGGGTTATGGTGAGATGCACTTTATGCTTCTGTAAATAATGCGCCACCCCTTCAAAACTTCCTTCGGGTAAATAGTCCTGCAGTTGTAAAAGTGGTGCTTCCTTTCTAGGCATTTTTTTGTTTGTTCAACTTTAGCATCAGGGCCACTTCAACGGCCAGGTACAGGAAGTAAAGAAAGATGGATATATATATAGCAGGCTTGTTTATGTTTTTTTTCGCTGCTAAAGCATAGGCCATAAAAGATATGGCTACGGCCAAAAATTTTATCAGCGTTCCGGCCATCATACTTTGCACAAATACGTTTGGGTTACTTTTTTTTAATGACCGTTGCAGCAGCACTAAAGTGATATAATTACTGATAAATAAAATTGCATTAGCCGCTATAAGCACAATGTTATCAATACCATGTCTTTTTAAAAAAGACGATCCAATAATAAATAATGCATTTAAAAAAATAAAAAGAAATACTATTGGTAATACTGCTTGGCGCTTATTGTTCATTGCTTGTTACTGCTATTGCTTTTATACTTAAGTATTATTTGTTGGGCAAAGGTAGTAAGCAGCGACGGAACAACTGCATAAAAAAACCTGCAGTTAAATTTGCAGGCTATATACATTTTATAATATTTTAAAAAGAGCAACTATCCATTTACTGCCGCTGCATTGTTACGTTCTTTAACCAGTTCCACCACATTTGCACCCATTTGGCACTGCCCGTTAAAAGAAACCGAAGGCTCAATTTGCAGTTTAGCAGCGCAAATATCGCCATCAATAACTGCCTTTCCATGCAAATGAAGCAAGTCTGATACTTTTATTTTACCAGTTACACGGCCCAAAATATCCGCCTGCTTGCCATCAATATCTCCTTCAACAGCACCTTCGGCGCCAATTAAAACCTTTGCCTTTGCCAGCAGGTTTCCTTTTAAAGTACCGTCAATTCTAATATCACCGTTGCTTATCAAGTTTCCGGTAATAACGGTTCCGGCTCCAATTATGGTAGTGGAACCGGCCTTGGTTTCATCAAAAGATGTTTTAGATTTTGAATTAAACATATTCCTGTAGTTTTTGAGGTTGAATGAATTAGTTAATCATTACTGGTTTCGGCTTTAGGCAATTCTAATTTGGAAGTATCTAATTTAGGTATGCTGCCTTGCAATACTTTTTGAATATTATTATAATATTGTTCTTTGTTTTTTAACTCGGTTTCAATAGAATCAACCCTTATTTTAAGTTGCCTATATTCCTTTACCTGTTTCACATCTCCATACCCGGCGCCGGGTAAATAGTATTTTAAGGGCGTAAATACAATCAGGGCAACGGTTAATCCAACCAGCAAAACAAACAGGGTGCTTAAAGCTACATATACACTCAAGCGGTTCAGTTTAAATTTCACCACCTCTTCATAAGTATCTTCGTTCATTACCACCAGTCTGTAACGGTTACGCAACCGCTTAAGCGTACTGTTGGTGTCAAATTTCGTCATGCCTGATATTTATAAGGGGCTTAAAGTTAAACAATGAAGCCATAAATTGCAACGTTATTATAAAAAAGGGTATTTCTACTTTGTTGGTCAGTTTAATTACCATCATAAAAAAATGCAAACATAGCCGCTAATGCCCCCAGTATTGACAAAAAAAACCGATATTTAGCCCCGTTAATAACCTTCAAATTCATGCCAGGGAAAACAATAGTAACTGCGGTAGTTTTTTTAATAACCTGTACATGCCTTACCAAGGCAATTGCCCAACCCACATGGACACTTGACCCATTTGGAAAAGAGAAAAAGCCTGAGAAATTTGAGACCCGTAAACTGGGTTCAGAAAAAACAGCGGATAAAAAATTCTCTAAATCCCGCCATGTAATACAAAACACGGTAACCCATTACAATTACTATTATAACGCTAACAATAAACTAAACGGAGTAATTGAAAGGGCTAAAATTGCCTCGAAAGATGATTATACTAAGCTCCTGCCCTTTTATCCTTTTCCCTTAGAAAGCACTGCTGCGCAGAAACAGGAGCTTGATTCCGTTATCTATAAAAGCACCGCAGGCATTTTATTGCATGATTTACGTAACGATTGGGTTGATAATTTATACCTGCTGATTGCAAAAGCATATTATTACCGGCAGGAGTTTGACTCGGCCGCCATGACGCTGCAGTTTATAAATTACAACCTGTTTCCACGTAAAAAAGGTGAAGATGATAGCCGTGTGGTTGGCGGTAATGAAAGTGCTAAAGCCAATAATATTTCTATTGCCAATAAAGAAAAACTGAACATACTGCAAAAAGTAGCATCACTGCCGCCCAGCCGCAACGATGCATTGATATGGCTGGCACGTACTTTAATTGAACAGAACGAAATTGGCGAAAGTGGTGGCTTGCTTAATACATTGCAAAACGACGGCAACCTACCGCAGCGCTTAAAAAATGATTTACACGAAGTAAGCGCTTACTGGTTTTACCGCCAGGAAATCTACGACAGCGCCGCCACACACCTCGAAAAAGCGTTGTCTAATGCCGACGATAAACTTGATAAATCCCGGAGGGAATTTTTACTGGCCCAGCTATATGAAATGAATGGCCAAACAGACAAGGCTTCTGAATTTTATGTAAGAGCCTCTAAACATACTGTTGATCCGCTGCTGGATATTTATGCCCAGCTAAATGAAGCAAAAATGATACGCAGTGGCGATAACACCAAGCAGCTTAAAAACAGTATAAGCAACCTTGTAAAAATGGCAAAAAAAGACCGGTTTGAGCCTTACAGGGATATTGTTTATTATTCCGCAGCGCAATTATCTATGCAGGTGCCCGATACTGCGTCTGCCATTGTATACTACAACAGGAGTATTGAAAAAAATGAAAACAATATCCGCTACCGCAATAAAGCATACTTACAGCTTGCAAACATTGCTTACGAACGAAAGGCCTATAAGCTGGCGGCAGCCATGTACGACAGTTTACAATTAAGCGATACCACCCTTATTGCAAGCCTTGCACAACTACAAGCACGGAGGGCTGCACTTACAAAAATTGTTGACCATATTACCATTATTGAAAGAGAAGACAGCTTGCAGCGCATTGCAGCCATGCCAACTGCCGAAAGAGAAGATTTTGTAAAAAAACTGGCAAAAAAGCTGCGTAAAGAAAGCGGTGTTAAAGACGATGGTGGTGCAGCTAATAATTCAGGTAATACTTTTAATAATAACGCTCCCACCGATTTGTTTGCCACTACCAGCTCAAAAGGGGAATGGTATTTTTATAACAGCTCCCTTAAATCCAGAGGCTTTAATGAGTTTAAAAGCAAATGGGGCAACAGAGTTAACGTAGATAACTGGCGCCGTAAAGCTGCTATGGATATTGTAATACGGAGTAATAACAATCAACCGGCCGGAACCGATAAAAATGCTGGCGCAGGTGCCACTGTCGGCGCTACTGCTGCTGCAGATATAAGTTATGAAGGGCTCATGCAGCAATTGCCTTTAACAACGGCAATGGTCGACAGCAGCAATATACTTATTGCTGCAAACATGTTACAGCTTGCAAAACTGTATCAAACAGAGTTGGAAGATTACGAAGAGGCCACAAAAACTTACGAAGCATACCTGCGCCGTTTTACAACTGCAACTGATAATGCAGACGTTTATCTTGGTTTATATTACTGCTATAATAAAACAGGGAATACTGAAAGGGCAGCTTACTATAAAAATTTGCTGAATACTAAATTTGCAAATACAAAAGCTTGGCAAAAGTTGAATACACCAGAAGTATTAAATACTAAAAACACTGAAGCGACAAAAAAGTACGAAGACATTTACAATTTATTTTTAGAGGGTAAATTTACCGAAGCCGTTGAAGCTAAAAAAGCAGCAGACGCCCAGTTTGGCGTTAACTACTGGACACCACAATTGCTTTACATTGAAGCACTGTATAATGTTAAAGAAAAAAACGACAGTATTGCCATAGCCGGACTTAATACGCTGATGCAAAACAATCCAAACAGCCCGCTTGCCGGCAAAGCAGCCACTATGATAGATGTACTGAAGCGCCGTAAAGAAATTGAAGCATACCTTACCAGTCTACAAGTAACAAGAATTGAAGATGAAAAGGTTATTGTGCCAGCTGACAATAACAACAAGCCAGTTGATAAGGCACCGGCAAAAGTAGTTGCGGCTGCACCACCTGCAGCGATTAAACTGCCCACAGCAGCACCGCCTGTAATAATAAAAGATACGGTTAAAACAAGCATCACTGTAAAAGGCCAGTTTGTGTTACGGCCAGACTCTCCGCACACTGTAATAATGATACTGGATAAAGTAGATGGCGTTTATGTAAACGAAGCCAAGAATGCCATAAACCGTTTTACCAACGAAAATTACTACGGACAGGGCTTAACCGTAATCAAAGATGTACTGGATGCAGATAAAAATATGCAGCTGCTTGTAATTGGTAATTTTACAAACGATAATGCAGCCATTGATTATTACAACAAAATTAAACGGGGCGCTGCAAGAGAAGTATCGTGGCTGCCCGCTGCCAAGTATTCTTTTTTAATTATTACCAATCAAAATTTGCAGGTGCTTAAAAACAACAAAGACATGGCTGGTTACAAAACCCTGTTAAATACTTTATACCCGGGTAAGTTTTAACAGGCGTTTTATCAATACCGTTGTATAACCTGTATTTTTGTAATACTATTTCACCACACCTATTATATTTTTTATGAAGCGTTCTGTAAAAATTTTGTGGCGCCTGTTTTTTGGCGGCCTTGCTTTTTTTGCGCTGCTGTTGTTGTGCGCAAATTTTGGTTTATTTGGTAAAATGCCTTCGGTATCCCAATTGGAAAACCCAGAAGCTGACCTTGCCAGCGAAGTGTATACAAGTGATGGTTTTTTAATGGGTAAATATTATACAGAAAACCGCAGCGAAGTAAAGTACAACGAAATTTCTCCTAACGTAATAAATGCATTGATTGCAACTGAAGACGAACGTTTTCACGACCACAGTGGTATCGATGGTCAGGCACTTGGCCGGGCTGTAGTTACGTTGGGGTCTCAAGGTGGTGGTAGTACCATTACACAACAGGTGGCTAAGTTAATGATGGGCCAGGGCAAGGGCAATAAAATAGAAAGGATACTGGATAAACTAAAAGAATGGATAGTAGCCGTAAAGCTGGAACGCAATTTTACAAAAGAAGAGATTATTACACTTTACCTTAACAGAGCATCCTGGGCCAATGTATATGGCATACGCAATGCCAGCCGCATGTATTTTCAAAAAGAGCCTAAAGATTTAAAAATTGAAGAAGCTGCTGTTTTAGTTGGAATGCTTAAGGGGTATATTTATAATCCTATTACCAAACCAAAAGCCGCCTTAGACAGAAGGAACACGGTAATTAACCAGATGGTGGTGTGCAAACAACAATATCTTACCGAGGCAGAGGCCGCAAAGCTTAAAGCAAAACCGCTTATAACAAACTTTAAAAAATTAGATGAAGATAAAGGCATTGCTCCTTACTTCCGTGATGTGCTGAAAGACCAGTTAAAGCAATGGTGTGCCACACATAAAAATCCAAAAACCGGGGAGAATTACAATATTACAAAAGACGGTTTGAAAATTTATACCACCATAAACAGTAAAATGCAGCAGTATGCTGAAGAAGCGGTGGTGCAGCACATGCCTGTAATACAAAAAAAGCTGGACTGGATTATGAAAAACAATGGTACACGTATGTGGAAAGGACATGAAAGTACTATTGAAACTGCAATGAAACAATCAGAACGCTGGAAGAACTTGAAAGAGGAAGAAATGAAGGAAGACAATATTAAGAAAACCTTTTTTACACCCGTGCGTATGAAAGTATTTGCGTGGAATGCTAAAAGGGAAAAAGATACTACCATGACGCCCTATGATTCTATTAAGTACCATAAGCAAATTTTGCAAACTTCTTTTGCATGTATGGACCCACACACCGGCGAGGTAAAATGCTGGGTTGGTGGCATAGACTATAAGTGGTTTAAGTATGATCATATTACAGCCAAGCGCCAGGTTGGGTCAACCATAAAACCACTAATATATTCATTAGCTGTGCAGGATGCTGGCTACACCCCCACTACCGAAATACCCGGCGGTGCTGTGATGTATGGCGGCGTTATGAAAAGTTTTGGCGGCGGTGGTACCATGGCTAATTGCCTGGCATTTTCTAAAAATACAGCATCGGTCCGTCTTACAAATATGGTGGGTGTAAAAAGAGTAATTGAGTTTGCGCAATCTGCAGGTGTAAAGGCAAAATTGCCGCCTTACACTTCATTAGCTTTGGGTGCTGCCGAAATACCCATGCTGGAAATGCTGCAGGCTTACACAATGTTCCCTAATAAAAGCCTTACGGTAGAGCCCATTTTAGTAACCCGTATTGAAGATAAAAGCGGTAACCTGTTGCAGGAGTTTAATGCCACACCCAAACAAGTGCTAAGTGAGGCCAGTGCTTACACCATGGTTCAGCTGATGCAGGGTGTTGTAAAATTTGGCACCGCAAAATCGCTAAACAGTTATAATATACCAGTTGCTAAAGCCGGTAAAACGGGTACTACCAATGATAATGCTGATGGTTGGTTTATTGGCTATACACCCGAACTGCTTGCCGGTACCTGGGTTGGTTGCGAAGATCCATTTATACGCATTTATGCAGGTACCAGTGGCGGTAATGAAATGGCGGCACCTTCGTGGGGTAAGTTTATGGCAAAAGTGTATGCTGATAAAAAGCTGAACTACGGCAAACTAAAAGAGTTTGAAAAACCTGCCACTATGAGTAATGAAGAACTTTCTGCGGATGCAGATTGGGGGCGAATTTTCCGGCAGGGCGACAGTATATCTGTTGATGAAGGTAACGGCGATGCCGGTGATTTTATGGATGCGCCTATGATGGAGGAGACACCTGCGGAAAATATACCCATTGAAAGTGATTTAAATATAAAACCTGCAGCAGACACCGGTAAGAAAGATAACAAGCCCGATGCTGCTTCCAAACAATCGGCACCACCTGTGTTAAAACCTGTTGAAGACAAACCTAAAAAACCTGTAAAGCCCGATCCTGCAAAAAGCAGCTCGACAAAAAATGATTATTAACAGCTTATAATTATACTTAAATACAAATGCCTGTTCATTTTTTGAACAGGCATTTATGTGTAGGCTATTTGCGAATTAAATGGTAGGTATAAAAATAATTTCCCGCCGTATTGTTTCAGCCTTACTATCAACAAGGATTTAAATAGAATAGGCGCTATAGTTTTATTACTGATGGCTAATATTTCAGAGATTTATTTAGAAGCGTTGTATTTCTCTTATTATATAAACATCTCTCTTTTTACCTTAACTGTTCGGGGGAATTGAGTAGGTAAATTTCTTCTGGATAGTTATGGTCTTGTAACCCGTAATACTTTGGCAAAGCAATCCCGTTTCAGCTACTTAAATTATGAGATTTAAAGAAGCCCCTCGCTATCATACAAATAATAAGGCCGCAACTTTCGCTGCGGCCTTTAGCATTAATAAATACCGTAAGTATTAATAGTTTTTAGCGTGCATTTCCACCCTTCGGTTTTTTGCACGGCCTGCTGCAGTTTTGTTATCAGCAACTGGCTTATCCATTCCATAACCAGTGGCAACAAGGCGGCTTTCGTCAATACCTTTGCTAACCAGGTAAGCTTTTACAGCTGCTGCCCTGTTTTCGCTAAGCGTTTGGTTTTTATCTGCCTTACCTTGACTATCTGTATGTCCGTCAACATCTAGTTTGAGAGTAGCATCTTCACTCATTAATTTAACTACTTCATTTAATGGTTTGTAAGATTTAGCCAACAATTTGGCGCTGCCTGTTGCAAAGAAAATATTCTTGGCAGCATAGTTAATTTTGTCAATAACGGCCTGTTTAATTTCGGGGCAACCAAAATTAGCTGCAGGGCCGGGAGTATTAGGGCATTTATCTTCTTCGTCGTTTACACCATCATTATCGGTATCGGGTATCGGGCATCCTTGGTAACGAGCCACACCCGCTACAGTCATACACTTATCCTGTTCGTCATTAATGCCGTCTTTATCTGTATCAGGAATAGGGCAACCGCCGTATTTGGCTAAACCAGCCACATCCGGGCATTTATCATCTCCGTCTGCAATACCATCCCCGTCTTTATCAGGACACCCTTTTAAAGCAGCAATACCTGCAATATCCGGGCATTTGTCATCAGTATCTATCACACCATCACCATCCCTGTCTTTAGGTGCTTCAACTACTGGTGGTGGCGGAGGAGGTAATACAGCAGCCACACGAGGTTTACCAATGTTACCTGCAACGCCAAAACTATGATAAAAATGGTAAGCCCCATTTTCTGTAATAGGAATACGATATTGTGAATTAAGCAGTATAAAAGCCTCGTCAAATAAATTAACCTGAAGGCCTACACCCGCTGGTACAAACGCTGAATAATAACCTTTATACTTAGCCGCACCAAGACCTGCGGTAAGATAAGGACTTACCCAATATTTGTCGGATGTTAATTTAACGTTGGCCACACCAACTGCTTCAAGCAATAAATTTGTTTGATTGGCAAGTGGCTTATTGGGTACAGGATAATCTACAAAAGAAGCAGAAAGCCCGCCTTCAAAATCAATATGGTTTGTTAGTCCCTGCAAGTAGCTTAAGCCAAGCCCCGCTGCCATGTTGGATGTTTTTTTATACTCCTTTGTACGTAAAACATTGGCCAAACTTGTGGTACGTATTTTAGCGGCTGTTTTAAAGTCGTTTAAAATAAAATGTACACCAAGAGCCGGACGCTTTTTAAAATCACTTTGGCTGTAACCAGCTGTTAATAAACCGGTGGCCAGTAGTGCTAATAAGATTTTCTTCATATTTGTTAGTTTACTTAATGGTGGCAAAATTACTTGCTTAAGGGCAAAGCGTAAAATAATTTACTTTAAATATTGCTGCGGTTATATGCTAAATATTGTATTTGCAATTACAATTTCAAGGTGCTATGGCGCTTTTTTGCCAATAACCTCCACTTTTACCCGTGTAAGCCCTGACGATACAAAGCCAAGTTTAGTTGCAGCCGCTTTTGTAAGATCAACAATTCGTTTCATACGAGGGTGCAGCCTGTCGTTTGTTTTAACCACTACCGTACGGCCATTGCGAAGATTGGTGACTTTTATATAAGTGCCTAATGGCAGTACATTACAGGCACATGTCAATTTTTTCTGGTCGAATATTTCACCATTGGCGGTTTTACGGCCCTGAAATTTATTGGAGTAAAAACTTGCCTGTCCATATAAAACCTTTTTGGTTTTTGCCGTTTTTACTCCAGTTGTATCAACTTGCGCCAGTACCGTTACTGAAATTGTCTGCAATAAGAGCCACACAATACTAAAGCGTATTAGTGGCATATAAAATGTTGTATAAAAGGTTAATTTCATCGCAAGCATTAAACAGCAAAAAGGTTATTTATCTGCAAAATATTTTTCCCTCAAAGCCTTGTCTTCCCCATAAATATCATCATAAAACTTCACCTTGCCGTCTTTTCCTTCGCAGCTAAAATAGGTAATATAAACAGGAATACGGTTTTTTACATCCATACGCCTGCGCTCTTTGGCTGCAATCCAGTTTTTTATTGAGTCTGTAGTGTAACGTAAACTATCGGTTGGTTTTGCTTTTAAACTATCGTTACGGGCAATATAAAAAGCCAATTTTTCCCATTCCTGCACACGTACACAACCATGACTTAATGCTCTTGAAGCATTTTTAAAAAGATACCGCTGGTTGGTATCATGTAAATACACGGCATAAGGGTTATTAAAATTAAATTTAAATACACCAAGTGCATTATTATCCCCACTGCCCTGCATAACCCTGTAAGGAATTCCTTTTGAATATTTACTCCAGTTTACGCTGTAAGCATCAACCGTTTCTCCCTTTCCATTTACCAAACGCAGGCCCAGCCTTGACAAATATCCTGGATTACTTTTAAGACGGGGTAAATACTGCTTTGCAATAATGCTGGTTGGCACCGTCCATGTTGGATAGGTGATCATGTCGGTAATTTCGCTGTTAAGCACCGGCGTACGGGTTTCTGGCTTGCCTGTAATAACACGGCTTTCCAATGCTATAGTGTCGTTATCAAATACCCACAAATAATATGCAGGTATATTAACCCAAATATATTGCCTGGGCAATTTTGCCGGCAGCATTTTATAACGGTCAAGTGTTATAGCTATTCTTTTAAAACGTTCTGCATCGCTAATATTCAAACTTTTTATAAGTGCTGTGGATATTTTACCATCAGCTTTAATGCCTTTTTGTTTTTGTATTTTTTTAACTGCCTCACTTAACTGAGCAGAGTCGGGCATTTTTGTTGACATAGTAATCCCGCTTTCAGCCAATCGTTTTTGAAATGTTTTTATAAAGTAAACAGAATCTTTTACATCTCCTTTTTTGTATGGATAAGTTACATAAGTATAGGTGCGCCTGTCCATACTGTCTGAAAATTGCTTTATCCCTTTTTTTAAATCCCAGTAAGCTTTATGCTGTGGCTGTAAAGCAGTAAGTAGTCCATAAAACTGCTTTTGCTCAATCAGTGTAGCCAAATTTTTAATAAAAAAAATATTTGCAAGTGCAGTATCAGGATTAATTAATGCACTATCTGTTTTTATACGGCCATATTTTAAATCTTTGCAAATACGCATGAACGCATCTGTAAGCATAATATCTGCCTTTGTCCATAGTTCCGCATCCATGCGTTTTACAGAATCGGTATCGAGTTTATTTTTTAAAGAAAGCAGGTTTTTACTGTGATAGTCTTTTGAAAAAAGACCTTCTAATGCTGCATTGTCAATAAGGCTGAATAAAGAATCTGCTATGGGCTGCCATGTTTCCTTGCTGCTCCAAACAGGCTCATAATTACTGCTGTTGTAAAAACTATTTACAACGTCTGCTAAATGCAAACTTATAGTATCATCAACTTTTCCATTGTTGGCCAAAGCAGCTTCAAGCACTTGCCTAATAGTAGTGGCTGTTACTTCGTCCATATCATCAGGATCGGAAACTACAGTACTGCCTGCGGTGCTTTTTTCTGCATTATTACAGGCAACAATAAAAAGCAACAACACAAAAAGTGTAAACAGCAGGTGTGAGTGTTTGGTGTTTGACATACAAAGGCTAAAATAGTTGTAATTTAACGGGTACTAATTTTTTCGGAGGATGATTGAAGCAGTTAAATATATCAACAAGATAATACATAGGCCCGGTTTAAGGGTAGTTTGCTACATAGTTTTTTTATTAACACCCTATTTTTTAAGAAGTCAGGATACAGTTTTGAATAAACACGGGCTTTGGATAATTGATAACGTAAAAATGCTGCAAAAAACCATAAGTAAAAACCCGGCTAAACGAATGGTTGATTTAAACCAACAAACGCCTGCTTTAATTTTAGATTTGCGCTACTGCACTTCAAATAATTTTACAATGCAGCCATTGTATCCGCCACTAAAAACAACTTATTTGCGGAAAGCCGCAGCCGATTCTTTAAGCGCTATTCAAAAAGAATTAAACAAACTGGGGTTAGGTATAAAAGTATTTGATGCATACCGCCCCTATTCTATTACAGAAAAAATGTGGGAACCTGTACAGGATGACCGCTATGCTGCCGACCCGAAAAAAGGCAGTGGCCACAACCGGGGTGCAGCCGTTGATTTAACTATTATTAATCTTGCAACTAAAGAAGAACTTAATATGGGAACAGGCTTTGATAATTTTAGTGATACGGCCCATCATGCTTTTACCAATTTACCAGAAGCAGTTTTACAAAACCGTTTGCTGCTTAAAACTATTATGGAACAGCATGGATTTAAAGCGCTGGATACAGAATGGTGGCATTATTATTTACCCAATGCAAAAGATTTTGAGTTGCTTGATATTTCATTTAAAGATTTAGTATCAAAACAAAAAACAAAACCTGTTTATGTTAAAAAAAGTACTCGCCGAAATTTACAGCCGTGATTTAAACCGGCTGTTAAATGAAATAAATTTATATAACAATGAAGAAAACTTATGGCTGGTAAAAGAAGGCATAAATAACAGCGCAGGTAATTTAGTACTGCAATTGGCAGGCAACCTTAATCATTATATTGGTGCAGTGCTGGGCAATAGCGGTTATGTAAGAAACCGGCCCAGTGAATTTGCTTTAAAGAATATTTCTAAACAAGCGCTTTTCCAAAAAGTGTCTGCTACCGTTGTTATAGTAAATGAAACAATAGACAAATTAATTGATGCTGATTTTGAAAATGACTTTCCTGAAACTGTATTTGGCAAAACCGACAGCACCGCATTTATGTTGGTACACCTTTGTACGCACCTTACTTATCATTTAGGGCAAATTAATTATCACCGCAGGCTAGTAGATTAAACTATTACACGTTTTATGTGTTGTTGAACCAGCATAAAATCTGCCAGCACCAATGCGGTAACTGCTTCTACAATTACAGGTGCCCGTAATGCCACACATAAATCATGACGGCCTTTTATGGAGAAATCTTCCGTGCTGCCTGTTTCCCAGTTTAAACTGTTTTGTTGTTTGGGAGTAGATGATGTTGGTTTTACTGCCAGGCGGAAAACCAGCTGGTTACCATTGCTGATACCGCCTACAACACCACCTGCATGATTGGTTTTGGTAGTGCCTTCCGCATTTTCAATTGCGTCGTTATGCTGGCTGCCAAACATATTGGCGGCAGCAAAGCCAGTACCAAACTCCACACCACGTACAGCAGGTATGGCAAATAAAATATGAGATAGAACAGATTCTACTGAATCAAAATAAGGCTCACCCAAACCAACGGGCAACCCAATTGCTTTACATTCTATAATACCACCAACAGAATCTTTTGCATCAATACCTTTTTGTAATCCTTTTTCTAAATCTGTTTCGCCGGCAATAGATGTAACTGCAGCCGCAATAGTAATTTGAGGCATTAGTTTTTTTGCAATGGCACCAGCAGCAACTATGCCTGTTGTAAGCCTTGCGCTAAAATGTCCACCGCCACGGTAATCTTCATTACCACCAAATTTTTCATGCGCCACCCAGTCTGCATGGCCAGGGCGTGGTATGCTGCGTTGTTTGTTGTAATCTTCGCTACGGGTATTTTTATTTTCAAAAAGAATAGTGATGGGAAAGCCGGTTGTTGTTCCATTAAACACACCGCTTTTAAAAATTGGATAATCTTCTTCCTGCCTGGGTGTGGCACCTTTTTGTTTGCCGCCTTTTCTTCTTTCTAAATCTTCCAGTAAATCTTCTGGTGATAATAATAATCCTGCAGGGCATCCGTCAATAGTAATACCCACGCACTCGCCATGCGATTCGCCAAAAATATGTACCCGGAATAAACGGCCGAAACTATTCATCTTCTAAAAGTCTTTTAATATCGGTGGAATTTAAAATATTGTAAAATCCCTTTGCTTTTAAACCAGCATATAATGGCTTATCGCCTGTCCATAAATAACCGTTTAAAAAAATTGCAGTAGCAACAAATACAACATCGTATTTATCAATATCGGCCGTAAGTAAATATGCTTCTTTTAAATTTGCATCTGGCATAAATTCTGTTGAAATTATTGTTACTTGCTTTAGCAAAAAAGCTTTATTTATTTGAAAATCATCAAAAGTTAAATGTGAAGCTTTGAGTAATTTTTTTTCGTGGTTATTGATTTCTGAGAGTGAATAATCGTTAATATAAAATGTATGATTTCTTCGCAACAAACAAATAAAATTAAAGACAACCCCATCTGGTTTTATCAAACAACTCATTAAGATGTTAGTATCAATAACTATATTCACTTAGTAATTTTTAGCAGCCTGTCTATAAGTGGCTTCATTGTCTTTTTACGTTCTTTTTGTACAATTGCTACAATCTCATCAATATCTTTTTGTGTTGCTTTGGACTTCATAGCAATCTTTTTGTACTGTATTTCATCAAGTAAAATTTGCACATGTTTATCGTAAGCCTTTCTTGGAATGCGAACTATAATGTCGTCCTCTTTTTCAATAAATTTCATGATTGGAAATTTTATCAAATTTACTTAATATCTTCTAAATTAACATCAGCATTTAACAACTGCAAATGTTCGTAAAAAT
>JAGVCC010000099.1 GCA_020059395.1 Chitinophagales bacterium
TCGGCAATATATGCTGCGGCGGTAGTAAAGCTGCTGCCTGTAATGCCTGCTATTATCCGCCCAATAAACAACCAGCCATAGTTTGGAGCTAATGCCAGCAAAATATAATCGAGTCCAAAACCAAATAATGAAATTAAAAGCACCGGGCGGCGGCCATATTTATCACTAAGGTTGCCCAGCACGGGTGCAAAGAAAAACTGCATTACAGCATAAGCTATAGTGAGATAACTGCCGTATTTTGCTGCAGTACTAATATCCACGCCTTTAAGTTTTGCTATTAAGCCCGGAAAAACAGGAATTAAAATACCAAAGCCAATTACATCTACCAGTAAGGTTATAAAAATAAAGCCAACTGCAGCATTGCGGTTTTTAAACATCATAAAGCGTTTATTGCAAAAAAGTACTGCTGGCAATTTAAAACTTAATTTGTTGCCGCCATTTTTTATTTAAATAAAAAAGGTTAAGAAAGTGCTCTTGTAGTGCGGCCAATTATTTTACCATTATGGTAAATAAGCAAAGTATAATTGCCTTTGGGATAGTTATCGGCATTTAAAGAAAAATTCACTTTTTTTGACTCGCCGTTTGCAGCGTCGCAACGAATTTTCATGGTGTAAATACGTTTACCATTTACAGTTTCAAAGGTACCCGACTCCCAGGCAGATTTTTGAATTACCTGCCCGCCAGGGTTTGTAACCACTACAACAATGTCGCAACCATTGGTACCTGTTGTATTATTTTTTACAATAAAAGAACCTACCAGTTTGCCTGCACTACCAGCTTCGTTTGTAGGGCTTTCGTTTTCGGTATTGGTTACAGCCGCTAAATTTATGTTTGCAGCAACAACATTGCTGGCATTTGATTTGAAAGCTGTTGTTCCTGCACCTTGCTGTTGCACAATTGTATTATTTGCAGTTGCTGTTTCGGTATTACCGCTGTTAGTTTTAGAAAGTTGCTCAATTAATAACTTAAGCCTGCGGTTTTCTCTTTCAACGTCAGTATTATGGTACTTTAAATCCTGCACATTTTTTTGAAGTTCAGATATCTTTTTACGTGCAGTAACAAGGTCTTCTGTTTTGGGTGTTTGCGCTTGCAACAGTACAGCAATTTCATCTCTAAGTCTGTAAAAATCCTGCAGGTTTATATTAAGCTGACCATTTAAAGAATCAGCTGTGTAATAAGCACTGTCTGCACTGTTGCCAATACTATTTAGTGTAAGCTTGTAAATTTTAAGCAGTGAATCTCTTGTATCATCATTAACATTTTGAGCAGCCGGAGTTACTGCCGCCTGTTGTGCTTTTGATTTATCATCCTGGATTTGATGGTAATATTGATACCCCCACGTACAAAGCAGGATAATTGATAATAAAAACAGTACTGACGAAAGTAATAAAAGGGTTAATGACTTGGTATCTTTCATGTATTTGCGGGTAAAGAAAATAACTGGTGCAGGATGCTTCGGTTGGCAAAATGCCAACAACCGGCATTACTTTGTTGTATGCTGGTCAACATAAGCCGAAATCCATCCCACCTGGCCATTTTTAACCAGAAAGAATTGCTTCTTTTCGTAAACACCTTCAAACTGCCTCATTATTTTAAGCAACAAACCTGTACCTGCCATCAGCGATTTTTGGTCAAATACCTGATTCACTCTTTTTACTTCTTTGCCAATGGCCAGTTTATTTAAAGTTTTATCCGTAATAGTTTTTGTAATGGCTTCTTCAGATAGTGAAGCATGGTTTTTATGCAAAGTTTCGCTAAACTTCAGTACTTCGTCATAAGTTGTTGGCACCACTGAGTTTCCCACAAGTTCAGGGTAAAGTAATGTGGCAACAGACCAGGCAATACCACCGCTGAAAGCTATATAATCACTCATTGGGTAAGCACCGCTTTCATTTACCATGTAGGTAATTTCAGAATTTTCTGCGTTGGTGAGCACACGGGTAAGTTGTTTGCTAAAATTCTCCGTGGTTCTGTCATCTTCACAACGTTTTTCTGTTGCATTAGCGGTACTTTTTGTACCCCAACTTAATTGAAACAGTTTAAAAGTTTTTGTGTCGCCATTGGGAAAAAAGCCACCCTTAGTATTACCACTTCCAATATCAATTAAAAAGGTGGTGTACCTTCGTGAGTCGGGCACAATACCAATATGAGATAATTTGGCTTCGTCCATAACATCAACCACAGCAACTTCCCTTTTAGGTTCGTTTATATTGGCACGAAAAGCTGCCGCCACTTCATCAATTTTTGCTGATTTATTTTCTTTTTCGGCCTGTATTTTTACGCCGCTGCTAAATACAGTAAATACATTTTCTGCCGGTATCTGATATTCTTTAACAGCTGTATTATACAAAGTGGTTAACGCATCTAAGGTTGATGCAGTTGAAGAAGTTGAAAAACTGATAAAATCAGAATTTATAGATGTATCTTTTAAAATATTAAATGCGCCACTTTTTTGCGCATTACGGCCAATTTCAAGTACGCTCATTTTAACGCCTTTGGCGCCTACTTCAATACCGGCATACACGGCAGAGTTTTCATACTTTAATTTAAAAACCCCCTGTGCTAGTAAAGCAGTAATTGGAGCTGACAGCAGTAACGCAAAACAAAAAACCTTTCTTAAATTAATAGGGAACATCTGGGTAAAATTTGGCGTAAAATTACTATTTAAATTGCAGGATTGAAAGCTGTTTATACATTGTGAAAAAAATGTGATTAAACTATGCAATAACTACACAATGTTTTTTTTGGGTAAGGCACTGCTTTAAAAGTGACAATTGTAAGTATTAAAACCAATGTTTTATTTTTTTACCCGTTAAAAAACTGTTGGGTGTAATAAAACATTTTTGCTAAAACGCAGTGTGGCAAAGGGTTTTACATTTTTTTTGGCTTTTTTGCTGTAATACTAAACTCCTAATTTAAGTTTTTGCGGCTATTATGCTGGATGTATTTTTACATCAGAATTTGAAAGTGCAATACAAAAAGGCGGTAACCTGAAAATCCTGCATCAGTTACTGTTTAGAGCAAAGGCGCCAAAAAAGCACTCCGTACGTTGCCTGTAATAATGAATAATCCTTAACAAATGCTAGCTGTGTGAAATTGTGACGCAACAATTGAATGGCGCAATACAGCCAGCCGCAATTGCTGTAACCGGAAAACAAATATTAATTAGTAACCTTTAAATTAAAACAAAATGAAAAACGTTAAAAACATCATCGCCGCTTTGTTAATTGCTGTATCTTTTACAAACACAGCCAATGCACAATCTGCCGCAGGCGAACCACTTACAGTTAAGTACATTGGTATGGAAGAAAATTACCTGTTGTTTCAGGTGGAAGTAAATACAAACGCAAACTTTTCTCTTTTTAAAATTAATGACAAAAGCGAAGGCGAATTATTTAGCCAAAGCTGGAAAAACAGCAGCAAGCCGTTAACTTTTAAAATTGAAAAGAAAGATAGCCAGGAGTTAAGCTTTACACTTGTATCAGGTAAAAAAGCATTCAGTAAAAACTTTGCTACAAGTACCAATACAGTTGAAACAACGTCTGTAACAGAAGCGGAAGTTGTAAAGTTATAATAAGGGCCGATTTCACCCCTTGCCTGTAAAAGGGCAAATCATTCACTCACAGGCAGTTTTGCCTGTGAGTTGTTTTTTTATATACGGCTTATTAACAGGTTGTGCATTATAAAAGCTGCCAATGATCACTGTTATCAGGTTACCTTTTTTAAGTATCAGTATTAAAGGCAGAAGGTTTTGCAATACAACACAGGCTGCATCCAGCTTTATGCATTTATAACACTTCAACCGTCGCCTTATATTTTGCCTGCTTAATGAAATTAATAATGTAACCTGCTTCACTGCATGGTGTGGCATTTTTTTTGACAATACTTTTAAAATCAAAACAATGATTCAAAAAACTTATTTTAAAACCAAAGATTACTGTAAGGTGAAATTTGCATTTAGTATAGAAAATGCGGAAACCATTGAAGTGCTTGGCTTAAACAGCGACTGGAACAATGCAGTTGCCTTGAAGAAGAAAAAAGATGGCAGCTTTACTGCTGAAGTATCTTTACCAAAAAACAGTGAACACCAGTTTAAATACCGTGTTAACGAAACCGTTTGGTTAAATGAGCCGGAAGCTGATACTGAAGTTGCCAATGAATTTGGCGGCACCAATAGTGTAATAACCCTATAAAAAGTAACATATAAAAAACCCGGCAGCTGCCGGGTTTTTTATTTTATTTAATCTGGTATTAATGTTACCGTCCAGTTTTTGGTGCGCCGGTTCCACAGTATGGTATAATCTTTACCGTGAGTTAATTTAAAAGTGCGGTAGCCATTATAATAAGGCAGCCGCAGCCAGCCATAATTATAAATTTCAAATTTAAAAACAAATGGCTGCCCTGCTTTTATTGGTGCTGCCTGATAGTTTTTTCCATCGTCACTTAAATACACCGTTTCATCTTTAGTGCTTTGCATATAAAGTGCTATCCAGCTTGGGTCAGTTGCAGGGTCGGTGTTGGTATTACCGGGATTGTTGCCAGTGTTACCACCGCCGGTACCAGTTGTACCGCCACCAGTAGTGCCGCCTCCGGTATTCCCTCCTCCACCAGTTGTTGTGCTGCCGCCTGTTTCATTTTTAGCCAGGTTCCAGCCTTTTGTAATAGAAGCCAGTCTGTCTGCCTTTGCAGGATGTGTGGCGCTTGCCTTATCTGTAGCAATAGTTTTCATGGCTGCAATTGACTGATCAAGCGAAGCACCCAACTTTTGCATTACATAACCGGAAAAAGCATCTGCCTCAATTTCTCTTGGTATAGTGCTGCCCTGGCCACTTACCACATGATTGTAATAATGATGCCCCACTTCATGCGCCAGCACACTTATAGATGCCCATTTTGTTGCAGCATAACTATCCAGATTTTCTAAAAAATCGTTATCGTAAACAATCCACTTTTTATTTTGTATTATGGTGGCGTAAGCATTGTTAATGCCGTTTTGCTGGCGCAGTGTAA
>JAGVCC010000088.1 GCA_020059395.1 Chitinophagales bacterium
ATTCAACATCGTTGTGTCACTCACTGCAACGGCATACCTTCATTGAACTTTAATTGTGGTTTAGAAAAACTACGTACCTTTAATAAAACTATACGTGTATGACAACAAAGCTCACTATACTGGTAGAAGAGGAAACTATAAAAAAGGCAAAGAAGTATTCAGCTCAAACAGGTCAAAGCCTTTCTAAACTTATCGAAAATTACTTAGATGCTGTTACACTTAAGCAGGAGACAAAAAAACAAACCTTTTCACCAAGAATAAAACGCTTAATGGGGAGTGTGAAACTGCCTAAAGACTTCAACTACAAAAAAGCTGCAGAGGAAGCTGTAAAAGAAAAATTTAAATAATGAATTTTTTTATTGATACTAATGTTTTAATTGATTTCATCTCTTTAAGAGAACCTTTTGGTTATGATGCTGCATTACTTTTTCAAGCGGCCGAAGAAAAGAAAACGAAATTGCATATCGCCGCATTAAGTTTTTGGAATACCCATTACTATCTTAAAAAATTAATGCCTGAAACTGCCGTAAGAAAAATATTTTTCGAGTTAACTGAACTTGTTGAAATAGTTCCGCATACAAAACCTTTGCTTCGCCTGGCAATAAAATCTCCACACAAAGATTTTGAAGATGCATTGCAGATAGTGGCTGCAGAATCTTTAACCGGTATTAAAGGCATTATTACCAGAAATAAAAAAGATTTTAAGCATTCGTCTTTACCAATTTATCTGCCTAACGAGGCTTTAGCGTTAATAGCCTGATGAAAATCATTGCATTTATAAAACAAAAATCGGCGCTTCGTAAAAAAATATCGGGTTTTATTATTATTAGCCTTCTAATTTGGTTTTGGCTTTCGCTTCCAAAAAAATTATTTAACACACCCACCAGCTATGTAATTGAAGATGCCAACGGCAATTTATTAAACGCCACCATTGCTGCCGATGGGCAATGGCGTTTTCCTTACAATGAAAATGTGCCGCAAAAATTTACAGACTGCATTACCACTTTTGAAGACAAACGTTTTTTTAAACACCCCGGTGTGGACCCTGTTTCTATTGGGCGGGCCGTTGTAAAAAATATAAAAAACAAAGGTGTGGTACAGGGTGGCAGCACCATTACTATGCAAACAGTAAGGCTGTGGAAGAAAGATGATAAACGAAGCCTCTGGAATAAATTAAAAGAAAGCATACTGGCTGTAAGAATAGAAATGAGTTATAGTAAAAAAGAAATTTTAGCACTCTACGCCAGTAACGCACCCTTTGGCAGTAATGTGGTGGGACTGGATGCTGCAGCATGGCGTTACTACGGCCGCAGTGCCGATAAACTAAGTTGGGGTGAAATGGCAACGCTGGCTGTATTACCCAATGCACCCGCCTTAGTACACCCCGGCAAAAACAGAGATGTGCTCTTGAAAAAAAGAAATGCTTTACTCGATAAATTACTGGCCGCAGAAAAAATTAATAAAAGCAGTTGCGACCTTGCCAAGCTGGAACCACTTCCCGGTGCACCCATTGCACTACCGCAGTTTGCACCGCACTTACTGCAGCGTTTTAAAAAAGCAAACAAAGAAGGCTTAACAAAAATTAAAACCACTTTAGATGGTACACTGCAAAAAAATGTAGCAAGAATTATTCAGCAGCACCAGAGTATTTTAAAAGGCAATGGCATTAACAACGCCTGTGCGTTGGTACTGGATGTGGAAACAGGTAACACGTTAGCATATGTTGGCAATATTTACGAGCCACTCAATAAAGAAATGGAAAGCGATGTGGATGTAATTGCGGCACCACGCAGTCCTGGCAGTGCATTAAAACCAATTTTGTACGCAGCCATGTTAAGCGATGGTTTAATTTTACCCAACTCATTAATTGCAGATGTACCCACACAAATTGGCAGCTATGCACCGCAAAATTTCGATTTAAGTTATGACGGCGCTGTACCTGCAAGTAAAGCATTGGCACGCAGTTTAAATATACCTGCCGTAAAATTATTGCAGCAGTACAAATACCAGCGTTTATACGAAACATTGCAGCAATGTGGCATTAGCACACTCAACCGCAGTGCAGATACATATGGCCTCAGTTTAATACTCGGCGGTTGCGAAGTAACCATGTGGGATATTGCAGGCACCTACGCAAGCATGGCACGTACACTCAGCCATCAAACAAAAAATTATGGAAAAATAAATTCAGAAGATTTCCATCCACCAAAATATTTTACAAACCAAACAACTGTCAACCATCAACTAACAACTAACAACCTGCCTTTAGATGCTACTTCCATCTACTTCACCTTTCAGGCCATGCAGGAAGTAATGCGGCCCGGCGAAGAAGGCCTGTGGCAGCAGTTTACTTCTTCACAAAAAATTGCATGGAAAACAGGTACCAGTTTTGGTTTTAGAGATGGCTGGGCCATAGGTGTTACACCTAAAAATGTGGTGGCCGTTTGGGTGGGCAATACCGATGGCGAGGGCCGGCCAGGGTTGGTGGGTGTGCAAACAGCAGCCCCCATTCTGTTCGACATTTTTCGGCTATTGCCCAACATTAATTGGTTTGAAAAACCAAAATACAATTTTACTTATGAGCCTGTATGCAGGCAAAGCGGTTACCGTGCTAATATTGATTGTGCAGATGTAGACACCGCCTTTCTGCCACCCAATGCATTAAAAGCGCCGCTGTGCTCTTACCATAAAATAATTCATTTAGATGCAACAGGCACATACCGTGTTACTGCCGATTGTGAAAGCCCATCACAAATGCAGCATAAAAGCTGGTTTATTTTAAGTCCGGCAATGGAATATTATTACAAACAAAAAAATGCTGATTATAAAATATTGCCGCCTTACAAACCCGGTTGCCCAACAACGGAAAGCGGTAAAGCCATTGAGCTAATTTATCCACAGCCAGATGCAAAAATTTATGTGCCGCTGGAAGTAAGCGGACAAAAAGGAAACACCATTTTTACAGCCGCACACCGCCGCAGCAGTGCTAAAATTTTCTGGAGTTTAGATGATAATTTTATTGGCACCACACAAAATTTTCATCAAATGGCGTTAAACCCTGCGCCGGGCAAACATATTATTACACTGGTAGATGAAAGCGGTGTAAGTATCAGCCGGCAATTTGAAATACTGGAAAAGGAAAACTAACCTTATTTTTGCTGCAACCTTTCCTGCCAGAATTATTACTAAATAAATTTTACTTTTAAAATCTAAAACGTTTTCCCATGGCTATAAAAATGACGGACGACCCCGAAAATCAACAAGATGATTATAACGACCAGAATGATAACAGTGGCGGTGGTGGCCGTGGCAACATGAATATACCCGGCGGCGGAGGCGGTTTATTAAACTTTTTACCGCTGCTGTTAGGCTTGTTTCGTGGCGGTAAAAAAAGTGTATTACTGCTGGCAGTTGTTGGTATTGGCGCTTATTTTTTATTCTTTCGCAATGGTGGTTGTATGAGTACAAGTGGTGGTGGCGAAAATCCAATCAGCAAACTATTTTCTAATTCCGGCTACAGTTACAATCCTGATGAATTTAAAAAAGCCAGCGTGTACGAAGGGCTTACCGATGACAATACAAAAAATCCTTTACCCGAAGCAGTATCGCTTGCAGCGTTTGCGCCGCAGCGTTTAAATCAGGGCGAACAGGGCAGTTGTGTTGCATGGAGCAGTGCTTATGCCGCACACACCATTTTAGAAGCAGCCAGCACCCGGCAAAATCCGGAAACGGTAAAGTTCAGCCCGGCTTTTTTGTATAACTATATTGGGCTCGATGGTTGCCAGGGCAGTTACCTGCAACGGGCAATGGAGTTTATGAGCAAAAATGGTTCGGTGCCATTTAACGATTTTCCTTATGACCCCAACGATTGCAGCCGCAAAGCCAATCAGCCTTTAATTAATAAAGCACAGGCCAATAAAATTCATGGCTTTACCCGTTTAACAGAAGGCGATGCATTGACATCCTTTAACATTCGTGCCATTAAAGAACATTTAGCAAAAGATGCGCCGGTGGTAATTGGTATGATGGTAGGCGGCAGTTTTATGCAGGGTATGATGGGGCAAAAAGTGTGGCATCCCACAGCGCAGGACAGGCAGCAAATGGGCTTTGGCGGCCACGCCATGTGTTTAGTTGGATATAACGATAGGCTGGAAGGCGGCTCTTTTCAAATTATGAACAGCTGGGGGCAAGAGTGGGGAGAGAATGGCATTGGCTGGGTACGTTACGGAGATTTTAAAGAATTTGTAAGGGAAGCTTATGGCGTAGATCCATTGCCAAAAAGAGGTGCTGCATTAAATGTGCCGCTGGATTATAATATTGGTTTAGTAGATAACAGCACAAAAAAATATATACCGCTTAGCAATGCAGGCGGCAATTTATTTAAAACAACTACACCAATAAAAATTGGCACCCGCTTTAAAATGGAAATAAAAAACAGTACTGAGTGTTACATTTATTTATTTGCATCGCAGGCCGATAACAGCAGCCAGGTACTATTTCCTTACAAGCCTTCGCATTCACCGTATTGCGGCATAACCGGTTATCGTTTATTTCCCCGCAAAGAAAGTATGGAAGCTGATAATGTGGGTAATAAAGATTTTGTAGCCGTTGTGGTAAGCACACAGCAATTAGATTACACTGCAGTAAATGCAGCCATTAATAAAAGTGCAGCAGCAACATTTCCTGCAAAGGTTAATGAAGCATTGGGTGCTACTGCTATAAAAACTGCACAGTATGGCAGTGCAGGCGCAGGTATTATGAGTGTAAAAGCAAATAACCCAGGGCAGAGTGGTTTGGTAGTAACAATGGTGGAGGTGGATAAGAATTAAAGAAACCCCCTCCGCCCCCTAAAGGGGGAACCGGCGGAGATAGAAGCGGAGAAAATAATTCTTGGTATTTGGACGAAGGAGAAATCTATTAATGTAAAAAAGGAAAAGTGGGTTACCAGCGTATATACCCTGATTGAACTTCAGTGGCGACGCTCCGTTCAACAATATTTCTTTGTTCATCTTTAATTACGTTTTGCACAACCCCGACGGCGGCTTTTA
>JAGVCC010000100.1 GCA_020059395.1 Chitinophagales bacterium
ATAATACAGGCAAATATTAAACAGCGGCTTTTAAAGCCGCTATTTGTTTTTAAACTATTTTGTATTTGCCCGGTCAATATCATTACAAAAATTATGTACCATGAAAAAATATTCAGTAAAGCTTATTGCACTTATGGCAATGGCACTTTCAGTGGCAGCTTTTGCAGAAGCACAATTTGTTGTAAAAGTTCGCCCTGCAGCACCAGTATTAAGAGCAAGGCCCGTTTGTCCGTCTTCTGGCCACGTATGGATTGGTGGAAACAATGTTTGGCGGGGTGGTCAATATGTTTACAATCAGGGGTATTGGTCAAGCCCACAGCCGGGTCGCCGCTGGGTTGATGGCCATTGGAAGCACCGCCGTGGTGGTTGGGTTTGGGTGCCAGGCCATTGGAAAAGATTTTAGTGTCGCAACAATTTTATTGTGTAAAACCATCCAAAAATCCGCTGTACTTACAGCGGATTTTTTGCACTTTAAGTAATGATGGAACGCCTTTTAAAATAAAAAATTGGTTTGTTGCTACAGATATTTTATATAAATTGGGATTGCAATACGATATATTTTATGCAGCATTTAAAATTAGAAAACCTGTTGTTTATTGATATAGAAACCGTGCCACAGCACCCTGAGTTTTATTTGTTAAACAGCGACTGGCAGCATTTGTGGGAAGAAAAGGTACAGCGCCAGCTGCCAGAAGATACAACAGCAGCTGCCTTCTATTCGCAGCGGGCGGGTGTAATGGCAGAGTTTGCAAAAATAATTTGCATAAGCATGGGTTATTTTACCAAACAGGGCGAAGCGCTGCAGCTCCGTATAAAATCTTTTTACGGCGATGATGAAAAAAAAATACTGCAGGACTTAATAACTATGCTTAATGGTGTGGAAACAAAAAACAATAAATGGAGTTTTGCCGGACACAACATTAAGGAGTTTGATATTCCTTTTATTTGCCGCAGATTGCTGGTAAATAATTTAGCGGTTCCGGTTTATCTGGACTTTCAAAATATGAAACCATGGGAAACAAATACCATTGATACTTTTCAATATTGGCGTTTTGGGGATTATAAAAACTACACTTCTTTAAAACTGTTGGCAGCAGCATTAGGCGTGCCTTCGCCAAAAGATGATATTGACGGTAGCATGGTGGCAGATGTGTACTGGAAAGAAAAAAATATTCAACGCATTGTAACCTATTGCCAAAAAGATGTGCTTACTGTGGCAAACATTATATTACGGTTTAAAAATTTGCCATTGCTTAAAGAGGAACAAATGTTGGTGGTGCAGTAATAATTATTCATCCATTCCAGCATCTCCGTCAGCAGTTTTGCTGCTGCCTTCCAGCATTTGATTAAGCAGTTGCATTTCCGGGGCCGTAAAATAACGCCATTTGCCCGGTGCCAAACCAGCAAGTGTAATACTCATTATGCGTACACGTTTTAAAGCAGTAACATTGTAACCCATCACCTCACACATGCGGCGTATTTGCCGGTTAAGCCCCTGCACTAAAATAATTTTAAAGCGATTATCGCCTTCCTGCTTTACAAAACATTTTTTTGTAACCGTGCCCAAAATACGTACGCCGTTGCGCATGTTGTTTATAAAATCCTGCGTAAGCGGTTTGTCAACGGTAACTATGTATTCCTTTTCATGGTTATTGCCGGCCCGTAAAATTTTATTTACAATATCACCATCGTTGGTTAAAAAAATAAGCCCCTCGCTGCGTTTATCAAGCCGGCCAATGGGAAACACCCTTGTTTTATGATTTACAAAATCAATAATATTGGTTTTGTCTTTAAGGTCTGTGGTGCAGGTAATGCCTTTTGGTTTGTTTAGTAAAAGATATACCGCTTGCTTTTTCTTTTTAATGGCTTCGCCATCTACTCTAACATCATCGCCGGGCTTTACACGGTTGCCTTTATGTGCATCGTTGCCATTAATGGTTACACGGCACTGCTCAATATATTTATCTGCTTCCCTCCGGCTGCAAAAGCCACTGTCGCTAATGTATTTGTTAAGGCTTATATCCATGTAGTGCAAAAATAAGTTGTAAGCATGTTAAGCGTAAAATGTGCTGCAGGTTTATTTATCGGCAGCAGCCTTTATATTTTTTAAAACAAGTGTTACCGGTAAGTAACCAGAGCTGAACAAAGTAGCGTAATTTTTTGTTTCTTCTGCTGTAAATACACCGCTTATTTCTGTTTTGCCACCTTCTATTGCGCTAGTTACATTGGGGGCGCTTACCAAGGTGCCATCTATAACAATTGCAATGGTTTTATTGATGTTGGCAGCAGTCATCCGTTGCCAATATTGAGAAGTGTATGGATCAAGCTGCATGGTAATACTGGGACGTCCATTATAATCATAGTTTGCAATTGCTTCTAGTATATGGTTGCTGGCATTTAGTTTCCTGGTGTTATTCTTAAGAAAGTAAACGGAATAAAACTGTTGTTTTTTGGCATTTTCTTCTTCTTTTGCAAAAAGCAATTCCACATCTGCCGGAAAGGCAGCTGCTGTTGCTGCTATATAATCTTTAATAATTGGAATTTTTTCTTTTTGTGCTATGCCAATATAGCCCGGCACTTTACCATCATTATAAGGAGTAGCAATATTAAGTGCATCAAACAAAGGGTTAGCTGTTGTTTGGTTTAAAGTTGTTTTCACTTTAGCAGCAAGCATTTTGTCTGCCTGCTGTAATGGCCCGGCAAGGTCCATTACAGAGTAACACTCATAAAATGTAAGTATCCCTTTTTTTAGCAGGTTGTTTATTATCCATTCTTTATCCTGTTGTGTACTCTGTATAATTATTTGTTTGTTTTGCGCAGCAACTTGTGCATTTTTAAAGCCATGCAATTGCAGCCGTTTGGTTAATACACTTACCGCAGTATCAATTTGTGCTGTTGTTGCGGCGCTGTCCGTAATGGCAAGTGTGGCTATGTACTGTGGTTTTTTAATGGTGCAGCTTGTGTAAAAAATAATGCTGACAAACAGTGTTATCAAAAATGTAACTGCTTTTTTCATTGTTATAAAATTATTTAGTGAAGATAAGCAACATGTTTTGCAGTAACATATTCTAAACTTATTGGCAAAGCAATGTCATTATTTTAATGTTGTGATAACAAAAAAGTGCACAATGTTTATGTGTGCACTTTTTTAGAATTTTAAAATAAATCTTGCCTTTGATACCGCAGCGGAGTGCTTTACTCCACTTTCAAACCCCAGTCAATTCCTTTTTGTGTGGCAGGCACACCATCCACAATCCATTTGGCAGGCTTGGCATCTTTTAACCAGTAGTCAAAAAATTGTGCAAGGCGTACCGATAAATCTTTTCGGTTACGTCTTTCCACCAAATTATGGTCTTCTGCATTATACTGCAGCATCCATACTTTTTTATTAAGGCGGCGCAGTGCGGTAAAGTATTCAATACCTTGATACCAGGGCACAGCGCCATCAGCATCGTTGTGCATCAGCAGCAGGGGAGTGTTTACTTTATCGGCGCTAAATAACGGACTGTTTTTTAAATATAAGTCTGGACGCTGCCATAAAGTGGCACCAATACGGCTTTGTGTATGCTCGTATTGAAACTGCCGGTTTAATCCGCTGCCCCAGCGTATGCCGCCGTAGGCACTTGTCATGTTACTAACGGGTGCGCCTGCACCGGCAGCACGAAACATGTTTGTTTTAGTAACAAGGTAGGCCACTTGATAACCGCCCCAGCTTTGGCCTTGTATGGCCATACGGGTACTGTCAACCCAGGGCATTTTGCTTAAATATCTTGCTGCACTCACCACGCTGTTATAAGCACTTTGGCCAGGCTCCCCATTTTTATAGTAAATATTTGGGTCGAAAATTAAATACTCATTACTTACAAAATAAGGCACATTAACAGTGCTGGCACTGGGTGCCGGTGCCCGGTAGCCATAAAGCCCGTCCGCATCTCTTTCGTAGAAATAAAATATCACCGGGTATTTTTTCTTTGGGTCAAAATTTTCCGGCTTGTACAAAAGTCCTTCGCTCATTTTACCATCCAACATTTTCCATTTTACCAGTTCAGCCGTTAACCAGTTGTAGTCTTTTTGCTGGCTGGCAATATCTGTTAGTTGTGTCAGTTCTTTTAAATCGGCAGTGGTATATAATTCACTTTTGCTTATGTCGGCTTTTTGAATAATATACTGTGATGCTTTTTTAGCTTTTATTGGGCCGTTAAAACTGTTTGGCGCACTCATAATAATGGATGGGTTGCTTACTTCGTTTATTTTTTTAGTGTAAAAGCCTTGGTATTTCGTTTCCTTATTAAATGAGTTAAGTAGTATTGTTTCATCTGTATCAATAAAACGCTTCTCAGGGTCAAGCCTTATATAATTAAAGCTTGTTTTGTTTTTGCGGCCATAACCATTAGTGATATTTTTTGGGTCGCCAATACCATCGGGCTGCACTTGCCAAATATCATATTCATCATTAATTAAAAAGTATTCGTCATTGGCTGTCCAGCCTGTTGTGCCTGCCGCCGAAGGAAAATCGGGCACATCATTTTCAGTATCGAATAGTGGCTCTTTTATTTTGGCAGAAATATTTTTTGTACTGCCATTTGCTACATTATAAGCAAAATAATTTTTTTGTACAGGATTATACCAGGTTATGTATTTGCCTTTGGGTGATGCTTGTGCAAAACCCAGCTCCCCTGTAAACACTGTGGCTCTTCTGCCATCTGCAGTATTAATGATGTATGCCGTTTGTTTAGTGCGGCCTTCCCATTGCGCCGGAATGCGGTTGCCTTTATTGCTTATGCCCAAAACATAGTCAGCATTGCCTTCATCCACCAGCATTATTCGTTCTGCATCTGCTGCACCCAATTGCACTATTTTATCTTCGCCGGGTCGTATTACCGCTGTGTAACTGCGGCGTAATTCCTGCTCTAATTGTTTTAGCTGTTGCGGCTGCAGGTAATCATCATTGTAATGCCACACATCAAGGCGGGCCAGTTCAAAATCAACCAGGGTGGTGTCTTTAGGTGCTTTAATGGCAGCGGTTCCAAAAAATAATTTTTTACCATCTTTACTAAACTGCAGTAAAGTATTTTCGCTAATGGTGGTGCCAATTACCATGCCCACAGTGTTTTTTTCTGCAATCAGCTTTGCACTGTCTTGTCCGGGGGTATAGTACCATAGTTTGTAAAATTTTTGCAGTGCTTTGGTGTTGCTGTCTCTTTCTGCAACAAAGGCAAGTTGCCTGCCGTCTTCATCAAATGCATAGTTTTTAAAATCGTTACCACCTTTTAAAACGGTATCAATTTTTTCTGCTGCAACATTGTACAGCAGTACCATTGCTTTACTGTTGCTGTCTTTACTGTTTTTTGTGGTTTCAATTAAAAGATTGTTGCCTTTTTTATCAAAATAATATTCGCTTACCAGTTTAATGGTTTTGGTTTTGCCGTTTAATGTATTGCGAATTACCAGGTCAGTTCCTTCTGCTGCAGCAATGGCAGCCACATCATCACCTTCAGCATCTTGCAGCTTGCGGTTTGTTTCCGGCTCTTTATCTTCTTCTATTTCATCTTTCGCTTTTTTAATAATTTCCTTTGCAGCTTTTTGTGCAGCGGCAATTACTTTTTCTTTTTCAATATTACCTTTAACAGAGTCAATAGATTTTTTTATTACAGAGTCTGCCAGTTTAACCAGCATATCCATTTTAATTTTGTTTGAATCTAAAACGGCTAACCTTGTTTTTTTAACGCTGTCGGCTAAAGTTTTGTCTAAATGATATGCAATAATGCCTGCACCCTTTTCAGGCGCTTTAAATGTTTTAATACGGGCAATTTTTGTTACGCTGTCCATGCCCAGTTCAATAATGCCCAGCGTATCTTTAGGCATATCATCGGGGCGTTTCTTTTTTATACGTGCCTGTCTTGTTTGCTGAAAATCTGGTTTTATTTTAAATACCAGATAGCGGCTGTCTTCTGTAATAACAGCGCTATAACCACGTGCAATTACTTTTTTATATTTCGTTGCAGCATTTTGTATCACAAGTTCGCCATCGCCTTCTTGTGGGTTAACAGTGTATACTATAAACTTGCCGTCGTTACTAATCAAACGTTCGCCAAGGCTTTTCCAGCCGTCGTACACAGCATGGGTTAGCGGTTTTTTTGTTTGAGAATATGCATTTAAGGAAAACAGCATTGCTGTAAATAATACCAGTTTATTCATGTGTTTAGTTTTGGATGCCTAAAGTTAATGGGAATGAGGACAGGTACAAAAGCCATTTATCACATTACAAAATAAAACCCCGGAATGAAAGTTCCGGGGTTGTGAAAGATTTTAAGGGCTATTTTATGTGCCTAGGTATGTTTTTAAAATTTTACAGCGGCTGGCTGTTCTTAATTTGGTAATGGCTTTATCTTTTATTTGCCGCACTCTTTCTCTTGTAAGGTTAAAGCGTTCTCCAATGTCTTCAAGGCTCAGCGCATTGTCAATACCAATGCCAAAAAAGTAGCGTATTACTTCTTTCTGCCTTTCAGATAATGTGCTTAAAGACCGGTCTATTTCTGTTTTTAAAGATGCTTTAAAAGCCAGCTCATCATCAGTGCTAACAGCATTTGGATTAATCATTACATCCATCAAGGTGCTGTCTTCACCATCTGCCAGGGGCTGATCCATACTTACATGCCGTATGCCCGAGCTTAGGGTTGCAGTAACTTCATCTATTTCCAAATCTAGAAATGTGGCCAGTTCTTCGGCAGTAGGTTCCCGTTCAAATTCCTGTTCTAATTGTGAGTATGCTTTGCTTATGCGGTTGCTCAAGCCTACTTTGTTAAGCGGCAGCCTTACAATGCGGCTTTGTTCGGCCAAAGCCTGTAAAATACTCTGGCGTATCCACCAAACTGCGTATGAAATAAATTTAAAACCTCTTGTTTCGTCAAAGCGCTGTGCGGCTTTTATTAAGCCCAAATTCCCTTCATTAATTAAATCGGGCAATGTTAAGCCCTGGTTTTGATATTGTTTTGCAACCGATACCACAAAACGCAGATTGGCTTTTGTTAACTTGTCTAAGGCAAGCTGGTCGCCATTTTTAATTCTTATTGCGAGTGATACTTCTTCCTCGGGGGTAATTAATTCAACTTTACCAATTTCCTGTAAATACTTCTCTAAACTCTGGCTCTCACGGTTGGTGATTGACTTGGTGATCTTTAGCTGACGCATGCTCATGGCGTGCAAGTTTTAAAGGTTAGTTCAGAAAATATAAATGCGGTTAATAAAATGTTAAAAAAACTGGCAAATCGTTAACGTAATTTATAGTAATTAAAGTATCCCGCCAAAAAACTTTTTATAAGCCATTGTTTGTCAAATTAATTAAAAATAGCGCTTCGCAATATTTGTTGTGCATAACTCAACCGAAAATAAGCGGTTAAATATTTTGCAGCCTCCAATATTTTGCTATTATTGCAATGTTGAATAACGGAAATAAAAAATAAGGATGAGTAAGAAAGTTTTATTTACACTGGAATACCCGGTAAGATGTTCACCAGGCATATTGTATGAATTTTTAAGCACACCAGCGGGTTTGCAGGAATGGTTTGCCGATAAAGTAGATGAGCGTGACGGTGTTTTTAGTTTTTCATGGAACGGCACTACAGACAAAGCTGAGCTGCTGGAAAGTGAAGATGACAAATTTGTAAAATTTCACTGGTTGCATGCACCCAAAGAGGAATACTTTGAACTAGGTATACAGAAAAGCGAAGTTACCAATCAAACCATATTGATAATAAAGGACTTTGCCGACAAAAAGGAAATTAAAGACCAAAGCCAGTTGTGGGAGTACCAGGTGAAAGATTTGTTTCACCGCATTGGTAGTTAATTTTCAACCAGTTTTAACAGCGTAATAAATGATTGCTGCAGCAAGTGTGGCAATTGTGTCCATTGCTGCAACGAAAATCTGCAGGCTATTTTTATAAATTTTTTTTCAGTAATTATTTTTTCAATATCGGCTTTGTTAAGCGTATGCAATGCTGTGTAATTAGTGGCGTCAAAATGGTGTTGCCATCCATTTTCATTAATACAAATAAAGAATTGCTGCTGCGGCAGATTACAAATATTTTTTAAAATTGCTGCTTCGTAGTGTTTTTTATAAATACCACTCAACTGTAGTGTACAGCTAAAAAAATTACCCCACCAAAACATGGTGCGTATGGCAAAAATGTTTTCCTTTTCAAATAGGCGTGGGTAATCAAGCAGCAGCCAGGGTAACTGTAAATAATTTTCTCCTTTTGCAATTTTGGGAGTGGTTTTTTTTATGGCTTCTGGTAAGTTGAGCGTTGCTGTATATTGCTGTGCAAATGCAGCATGGTTTCCCAAAAGCAAATTTACTTTATCAATAATGCGGTGTTTCGTTAAAATAAAACCAGTATCTGCAACTAATTGCAGTTCCTCCGCTGAAAGTATTAATTTTGAAGCTTCATTCATAAGCCCTGTAATTTACAATAAACAAACCTTGGGGCAGTGCAGTTATGATTAAAAAGTTAGACAAACTTATTATTAAAGCTTTTTTGGGGCCTTTTCTTGCCACTTTTTTTATTGCGCTTTTTATTTTGTTAATGCAAACTGTATGGAAGTACATTGATGATTTGGTAGGTAAAGGGCTTGATTTTTGGACGATAGGAAAATTTGTTTGGTACATGAGTGCCACACTGCTTACACTTGCAATGCCCATTGCAATTTTGTTATCATCTATAATGACTTTTGGTAACCTGGGAGAGAGTTTTGAGCTGGTTGCCATAAAATCTTCAGGTATATCGCTGCTGCGTTTTATGCGGCCGCTTCTTTTTATAGCTTTGCTGTTGTGCGGCATTACATTTGTATTTGCCAATTATCTTATACCGGTAGCTTTTTTAAAAAGCACCGCAATGTATAACGACATAGTGTATAAAAAACCAGCCTTCGATTTAAAAGAAGGTGTTTTTTACACCAGTATACCAACCTATGCTATTAAAGTGGGTAAAAAAGATGCTGATGGTAAAACCATATATAATGTGCTTATTTATGACCAAACAAATTCTCTGCAGGATAACAGCATCATTGCTGAGAGTGGTGTTATGCAGATAAGCCCTGATAAAAAGTTTTTAGAGTTTAACCTTAAAAATGGTTTCCGCTATCAAGAAAGAGGCAACACCACCGACAGCACTACTGAATATGTACGCCTGGGTTTTAAAACCTTTAAAAAACTGTTTGATTTAAGCAGCCTTCAAATGAGTAAAACCTCCGATGAGCAGTATAAGAATAATTACAAAATGAAAAGTATTAACCTGCTGAATTACGGGCTTGATTCTATAGGCCGTTTACGGGATTCACTAAGTAAAAGAATGGTGGGAGATTTTAACAGCTATATTCATTATGGAAATGTAAACGACAGCTTTTGGAAAAAAGCACCGGCAATAAAAGGCAAGGCAGATAGTTTAGATAAAATATTACCTGATAGTGTGCGGTTAACGGTGTATGACAATGCACTAAATGCGCTTAGTTATTTGCGCAGCAGTATACAAAATAACAGTACCGAACTTGTGGCAAGGAAAAATGATATAAAATTTCATAAGCTGGAATGGCACCGCAAATTTTCTTTATCAATGGCCTGCCTGGTGTTGTTTTTTATTGGGGCACCGCTGGGCTCTATTATACGTAAGGGCGGGTTAGGCATGCCGCTGGTTGTTGCAATAGTTTTCTTTTTATTATTCCACTTGCTTAATATGTTTGGTGAAAAATTTGTGAAAGAAGAAATTATGTCTCCCTTTATGGGGATGTGGCTGGCTGTTCTTGTATTAATACCTGTGGGTATGTTTTTAACTTACAAAGCCATGCACGACTCTCAGTTATTTAATAAAGAACTTTATTCCAAATTTTTTAAAAATATCAAATCAGTATTCAGTAGATTTAGTGTATCAAAAAAAAGCAACGCTGTATAAAACTTATATCAATGTCAGTACATAATAAAAGCCGCAGAAAATTTATAGGCAACGGTGCTAAAGCAGCTGCCGCAGTTGTAATTGCATCTGGAGCCGCTTCATTACTTCAGTCTTGTGCTGGCACAAAAAAAATTGTGCCTGCAGTTGCAAATAAATTTGTTACAGGCTTCGCTCAGGCAACATTGCCTTACGCATACAATGCCCTGGAAAATGTAATTGACGCACAAACCATGGAACTGCATTACAGTAAACATGCTGCGGCTTATACAAAAAATATGAACGATGCCCGAAGGGAACTGGGGCTGGATGTTGGCAACACAGTATCTACTGTAGAGCAGCTTTTAGCAACTATTTCAAAATACAATGCAAAGCTGCGCAACAATGCCGGTGGCCATTATAACCATGAAATGTTTTGGCAATGTATGCGCCCCAAAAAAGAAAGCAACATGCCAAGCGGTGCATTGCTTGCAGCCATTGAAAAATACTTTACTTCTTTTGCCGATTTTAAAAACCAGTTTGCAGCAGCAGGCACAGGCCGCTTTGGAAGTGGCTGGGCATGGTTATACGCAGATGCAAATAAAAATATAAAAATTGGCAGCACTGCCAATCAGGACAACCCATTGATGGATGTTAGTGAAATAAAAGGCTTTCCATTGCTGGCGTTAGATGTGTGGGAGCATGCCTACTATTTAAAATATCAAAATAAACGTGCCGATTATATAGAAAATTGGTGGCAGGTGGTTAACTGGGATTATGTAGCAGCACGTTTTGCAACTTTGTAATTTTTGCAGCACCATGCTGATGTATAAAATTGGCTTCTCAATACTATTTTTTGTATGCACAAATTTTAAATTAACTGCACAGCAGCCTTTTGGCGCATATATGGCTTATGGGCCAGAATCAAAATTTTTATCAGCTCAAAATTACGCCGTACATCAAAGCAGGCTGGGCTATTTATGGATAGGTAATCAAAATGGCCTGGTGCGTTTTGATGGAAAGCATTATAAAAACTATGCTGCAGATCATACCAATCCCAACTCTCCGGCAGATAATAGTATTGTTGATATTGTTGAAGATAAAAATGGACAAATTTGGTTTTGCGGTTTTACAAGTGGCCTTACAAAATACAACGAACGTACCGGTGTTTTTAAAAAATATGTGAAACCTACTAAAGATAATTTTCAGTTTTATGGAATTTATGATGGGTTTAAAGATGGAGATGGTAATTTATGGTTTGCCACTGCAGGCCGGGGGCTGGCAAAATATCTTTACGAAAAAGACAGCTTTAAACTGTTTTATCCACAGCCGGATAAATGTAAAGATGGAAGTGTGCGGGGGGAAAATTATGTAACAGGTATGTGTGAAGACAAAACCAATCATCTGCTGTTATGGGTTAGTTCTTTCAACGGGCTGTATTCATTTAATAAACAAACAGAAAAATTTACGCACTACCCTAATAATTTACATCCGGGTATATTTTTAAACAGTTGCGATGCTGATGCCAACGGGAATATTTGGGCAGGTACATGGGGGGCAGGGTTGTGGTGTTTTAATAGCAACTTAAAAATGTTTGTGGAGCAAAAAAGGCAAAGCGACCCCGCCATTGTTTACCATGTAAAGAACATTAACGATAGTACACTGCTAACTGCTTGTTTTAGTAAGGGACTTTTTGCGTTGCATACACAAACCGGCAGCTATGCTGATGTTAAGCTTGCAACAGCCAATACAAAAAATGAAAATTTTGGCATTAATAAAATTTCTGTCACCGCAACCGCCGGCATTTTTGCCGGCGGCAATAATTGTGTATATCAATTTCACCCATCATTTGATAGGTTAAATACTAATATTTTTTTTGAAGGCAGCGATGGTAATACTGACTTAAGTATAAACGATTTTTTTTGGAATGCTGATACCCGGCAGTACTGGATAGCCACCAGTTATGGCAACGGTATTTACCGTTTAAACGAAAATGAAACTACAGCCCACAAAGTAACAGTAAATGAAAAAAGTGGTGATAATCCTGCGGTATTTAAAAATATAATTAAAGATGCAGCCAACAGATACTGGGCTAATAGTTACTTTACAGGCCTTTACTGGTTAAACAACGCCAATAATACTTTTGAAAAGCCACCACATGGTGTATTGCATTTGCCGGATAGTTTACTTAATAATGTAAAAAGTTTACATGCAGATGCTGCAGGAAATATTTGGATGCTGTGCAGCAACAGTATAGTTTACTACAATGTAGTTGATAATACCTTTAACGTTTTAAACATTACCTGGGATAAAGATTACAATGGCCCACGCAAATATGCACCAGCAATTTTACGCAACAGCCCCGATGGTAATGTGTGGCTGCTTACGCAAAATGGTATGTTTTGCTGCGATGTAAAAAAAAATACAGTAAGGCATATTTATAAAACCGGCAACACTTTGGGCAGCCTTGCATCATCCTCAATTGAAGCAGGTGTATTTACAAAACAAAACAGTTTTTGGCTTACAGCTGGTAACACCTTGCAGGTTTTCGACTGGAAGCATGACACTGTATTAAGCACTCACTCTATAAAATATGGGTTACCATCTGCCATTGTAAAAGATGTGGCAGCCGACAGCGCAGGGCGCATTTGGGTAAATACACTGGCTGGACTTGCACTGTTTGATCCGGCCAAAAAATACTGGCGCAATTATAATCATCTTGACGGACTGCAAACCGATTATCTTGACGGTAATATTTTTATTACTGCAAACAATAAAATTGTAATTGACCAAAAGCATGGTTTTGTTTTAAAAGATTTGACACAGGTAGAAGCATCGGATGCTGTGCCACAATTGCGCTTTACTGCAATAAGTGTGAATGGTAAAGAATATAGAGATACCCTGGCTGCAGAATTTTGCAAAAGCCTGCAATTGGCTTACAATGAAAATAATATTGAAGTGGAGTTTGCAGCTATGGACTGGTTGTATCCTGCAAAAACTATTTACCTGTACCGCCTTGAAGGATTAAGTGAAAGCAGCCACTTTATGCCCATTACTGAAACTAAAATTAACCTTGCAGGTATTGCACCGGGAAATTATAGGCTTATTGTAAAAGCATTAAGCGGTAATGGTAAATGGAGTAATGAAATTGCACTGCCATTAATTATTGCAAAACCCTTTTGGCAAACCGCATTGTTTATTACACTTTGTATATTGCTGGTAGCCGCATTAATTTACAGTTTGTTTAAATACCGCATTAACCAGCTTAAAAAAATGCAGCGTATGCGTAACGCCATTAGCAGAGATTTACATGATGATATTGGCGCTTCTTTAAGCAACATTAATATTTTAAATGAATTGGCTAAACGCAATGCAGGCAATCCTGAAAAAGCAACAGCCTATTTGAATAAAGCGGGTGAAGATATACAACATATAAGCGAAGGTATTAGTGATATTATCTGGAATATAAATCCCCGGTACGACGATTTGCAAAATCTGTTTGTACGTATGCGGCGTTATGCTGCCGATATGCTGGAAGGAAAAAATATTAATCATAACATTACAATGCCCGAAAGTACAGGCAGTATAAAAATGAATATGGATAAGCGCCGTAATATTTTTTTAATTTTTAAAGAAGCAGTGAATAATCTTGCTAAATATTCTAAAGCAACAAATTGCACCGTTGCTGTAAGTATAAAAAGCAATATACTTAGTTTAACAGTAAGTGATGATGGTTGTGGTTTTAATGATAAAGGGCAGCATACTGGCAACGGCCTTGCCAATATGCGGCAGCGTGCGGTTTTGTGTGGAGGGCAGTTGCAACTTGACAGTACTGCTGGTAAAGGCACTACCGTAACTGTAACAATACCCTTGCATTAATTACACAAATGGGTAATTGCTTTACGTGGGCAAAAAAAATAGTTTTACTTTTTATGCAGTATGGAGTTTTAATTTATGAAGATAATGTAAAGCTGCGCCTGTCGCTGGCACAGTTGCTTGCAGAAGATGGTGCGTTTACAGTGGCAGGTGCATTTAACCACTGCGATAATGTGGTTGAAGAAATGATTGCATTGGCACCCGCATTAATTGTAATGGATATTGACATGCCTGGTATTGGTGGCATTAAAGGTGTAAAACAGGCGAAAGAGATTTTTCCGGAAGTAAAAATAATTATGCACACGGTGTTTGATGATGACAGCCGTATTTTTGAAAGTATCTGCGCAGGTGCCGACGGTTATCTGCTAAAAAATATCAATCCAGTTAAATTTATTGATGAGCTAAAAAGGGTGATGGAAGGAGATGTGGCTATGAGCCCCTTTGTGGCACAAAAAGTTTTTTTACATTTTCGTAATCTAAGCCCATCTGCAAAAGACCCCTATAATTTAACCAATAGAGAACTTGAAATTTTACAGCTTTTAGTACAGGGCAACAGTTATAAAATGATTGCAGATAAATGCAGCATCAGCCTTGATACTGTAAAAAAACACTTGCAGAATATTTATGGCAAATTGCATGTAAACTGCGGCACCGAAGCAGTGGCTAAAGCACTGAAACATAAAATTGTTTTGGGCATAAGCTAAAAATATACCCCGATTGTGTAATTGTCTTCTGCATTGTTATTGTTGAATTTTACAGAAATAAATTTTACCATGAAAAAGTTATTTCTGATGGCCGCATTTGCTGTGCTCTATACAACCTTACTTTCTCAAAACGTAGGCATTGGCACAGCAACACCTGCAGCAAAATTAGAAATTCATCACCGCACCACTGTTGCTGCAGGATTAAAATTAGTAGACTCTTCAGCAAATTTGTCTGGTAGTGTGCTGTTTCAAAATGTAAATTTTACCCGTGGTATCAGGGCTGTTGGTTTTGCAGCAAGCAATTTTAATAACGGCCAATATTTAGATATAAGAACCGATAGTGTAATAGGCGCCACTTTTAAAGGCAACGGTTTTCTTGGAATAAGAAATTTAGAGCCGGGGTATCCGTTAGATGTTTATGGAGATATTAATACGTCGGGAGCCATTCGCTTAAATGGCAATGCTGGTGCTAACGGACAGTTTTTACAAAGTAATGGAGACGGTTCTATGAATTGGGTGGATGCTGCTTCATATAAAAACATAGCTGTATTTAAAACCATTGGCCCATCAGTATGGATAGTGCCAGCAGGTGTAACAAAAATTTGGGTAGAAGCCTGGGGTGCCGGTGGTGGTGGTAATTGCTACGCAGGTGGTGGGGCTGGTGGTTATGTTTCAGGTATTTTTATAGTAACCTCTGGCAGCACTCTAAATTTTGATATTGGTGATGGTGGAGGCGGTGCTGCCGAAGCAGCAACCAACGGCCAATCAACTACTGTAACTTATGGTACGGTAACACTAACGGGTGGTGGCGGCTTTGGCGCTAACTACACATCTGTCATAAAAAATGTTAATCCCGGCTCTGGCGGTGGATTTTTTTCAAGTTCGGCCGCTTTTACAAGTTATTATGGCGCATCAGGGGGTAATGCTACAAAAGGCAATTTGTCTTTTATGCAGTCGGGCAGTACCACGTTTATAGAAGAGGCAATAAGTGGTGACGGTGGCAGCAGCCGTTTTCATCAACAAACCGGTGGTTATGGTGGCTCAGTTGTGTATAATACTACTACATCAACAACAATAAGAACCCACAGTGGTACTTTGGCCAAGCAACCAGGCGGAGGTGGTAATGGGGGCTTCATTCTTAGTAACGCAGCCACTTTTTTAAATGGCGGTTCTGGCGGCGATGGTATGGTGTTGATACATTATTAAACTAATAAAAACTGCAGTCACAATACCTTTCTCTGTTTTTTAATAATACTGTTTTCAGTTTCGTGTTTAACTCAATAAATTTTTGTCATGAAAAAATTATTCCTGTTTACTGCATTGTTAATGTTGTCTACTGTTAGTCTTTCTCAAAACGTAGGTATTGGCACACTAACGCCTGCAGCAAAATTAGAGGTACATCATCGAAGCACTGCGGCAATAGGATTAAAACTGGTTGATTCGTCTGCCAACACAGCAGGCACTTTGCAATTTCAAAACATAAATTTTACCCGTGGTATAAGAGCAGAGGGTTTTTCCGCCAGCAATTTTAATAACGGGCAGTATCTGGATATAAGGACTGACAGTGTTATTGGTGCCACATTTAAAGGCAATGGTTTTACTGGCATTCGCAACATTGATCCTTCATATCCATTAGATATAAATGGAGATATTAACACAACAGGTACTATAAGGGTAAACGGAGCCGATGGTGCTGCCGGGCAGGTATTGATGAAAAGCAGCAGTGGGATGCTCAACTGGCAGTATCCTGAAGCGTTTAGGAATTTAAGCAGCTTTGTTAGTACTGGTGCAACCACATGGGTGGTGCCTACTGGTGTAACAAGAATTAAGGTGGAATTATGGGGAGGTGGTGCATCTGCAAATAATACAATTTCAGGCGGAGCTGGTGCATATGTAATGGCTATTCTTACCGTAGTTCCTGCACAATCCTGGAATATTACTGTTGGCACCGGTGGTGCTACACCCGGCACTGCAGGTGCAGCATCAATAATTAGCAGGGCCGCATCTGGCATTACTTTAACTGCCGGTGGCGGCAGTGTTTTCGGTTTGCCAAGTGCATTTTCTGCCGCAGGTACAACAAGTTTTTTTGGTGTGCAGGGCCAGGGCGGCACAGCAGGTGCGGTTAGCAGACAAAGTATAGGCGGCATTAATTACATTATTTATCAAAATGCGCCTGGGGGTAATGCTCCATTAACTTCTAATACCGGAGGCATGTCTGGTACAGTTGAAATACCCAGTACTGGCGAGGCTGGTTATTATCTTGCCGGTTACGGCAGTCAACCCGGCGGTGGCGGTGGTAAGCCTAATGCTGATGGCGGAAACGGCATGGTGGTAATTTACTGGTAACAAAAAATGCAGGCAGATGCCTTTAGTTAAAACGGATGCTTAGCATAGTATACTGCTAATCCCGTATCATTTTCACACAATAAAAATTGCAGAAATGAGAAAAATATTTTTGGTAATTGTAAGCTGTTTAATAACTGCTGCACTACAGGCACAAAGTGTTGGTATTGGCACCGCCACGCCTGATGCAAGTGCCTTACTCCATTTAGAAAGTACATCAAAAGGCTTGTTACTGCCGGTAATGTCAACCACCAACCGAACTGGTATTGCTGCGCCTGCGCAAGGTTTAATGCTGTATGATTTTAATACAAAAAGTATTTGGATGAAAGGGGCCACTGACTGGCAGGAAATGATTACTACCAGTAACAACAACTGGTTTGAAAATGGAGGCAATCTGTACAGAAGTGCAGGCTTTGTTGGTATTGGCACTGCCAACCCCTACAACAAATTGCAAATTCATAACAACCTGAACGATTCTAACTTTTTGCGGCTTACAAATAACACCAGCGGCAATGGTCCGGCAGATGGTTTGCTTATAGGTGCCAGAGGAGCAGGAGCGGCTTTGTTAAATCTTGAAAATGGGAGTTTTTATTTGGGTACAAATAACGACAGCACTGTAACACTAAGCGCCAATGGAAGGGTGGGTATTGGCACTGCTACACCTGGTGGTGTGCTGCAGGTAAGCTCCCGTGTTACGGGTACTGTACCTTCTGTACTTATTGTTGATTCTAATACTAACAATGGCGGCAGCCTTAAATTAAGAACACTCGGTAACACCACAGGTATGCTTATTACGGAGTACAGTGGCGGTTCAAATTTTAATGCCGATCAGTTTCTTGATATAAAAAGCGACACTGCTTATGTGGCAACTTTTAGAGGCAATGGAAGGATGGGAATTAATAACTTAAACCCTCTTTATGTACTGGATGTTGGCGGTGATGTAAATACTACCGGGCGCCTGTTGCTAAGCGGTAACGCAGGCACTGCCGGGCAGGTACTTACTTCAAACGGTGCATCAGATCCATCGTGGCAAACGCAGCAAGATTTATATCCCGGTGCCTTTCGTGCAATGATCCCTTTTACTACTACAGGTATTTCCAGTGCAATACCCACAACGGTATTACTTGGTACCGCACATTATAACTTAAATACCACAGCCATTGCTGTAACTGCAACCGGGGTTACCATTAATACAACCGGCTTATATCAAATAGAAGGGAAAGTAACATTTAACACCGGCACTGTAACCGTTGCAGCCGGTGGTAATCCGTATGGCACACTGGATGTAGAAATAGATAACGGTGTAACAAACAGAACATATAACCAGATAAACGGCCGTATTGATCAGTTAAGTGTAACCGCCGGGTCCATTGCCTTCAGACAAACACATCCTTTTAAATTTTTGGTACATATTACAGCAGGTTCTGTACTTTCATTTACTGCAAATATTTTTCAATACGCATCTGCTGCAGGCACACCACAGGTAAGCGGCGGATATGTAAGCATAAACCGGGTGGAGTAACAGGCGCAATACTACGGAAGCGCCATAATTGGCTCAGCCTTTGCACAAACGTAACCACTTAAATACTGAGTAAGGTTACAATTATGCAAAGGCTGATAAATTACCGTGATACCAACTGCTTGTATCACCACAATCTGCTGCAAAGCTATATCCTCAATATTAAGAAGTGATTAGAGAATCTTTAAAATTTTGTAAAAAAAATTTTAATTAAAAACTCCTACTTTTATTGCCCGGTACGTAAATGAATGCTTTGGTACTGCCACATTATTTGTATAACACAAACTATAAATCACAAACTATAAACTAAAACTAATGCAAGCCTGGAAAGATTATCAAGCACAGCACAAAGACCGTTTTTTAAATGAATTGCTGGATCTGTTACGCATACCCAGCATCAGCGCAAAAAGTGAACATAAAGCCGACATGCAGAAATGCGCCGAAGCAGTGCAGCAAAGGCTGCTGGAAGCAGGTGCAGATAAAGTAGAAATTTACACTACCGAAGGGCATCCATTGGTGTATGGAGAAAAAATTATTGACCCTGCTAAACCAACTGTGTTAGTATACGGCCATTATGATGTGCAGCCGGCAGAACCTTTGGAACTTTGGAAAAGCGGGCCCTTTGATCCGGTAATTATTGATGGTAAAATTTTTGCCCGTGGCAGCTGCGACGATAAAGGCCAGTTTTACATGCACGTTAAAGCACTGGAAACAATGGTGAAAACAAATACCCTTACCACCAATATAAAATTTTGCATTGAGGGGGAAGAAGAAGTAGGGAGCCCTAACTTAGGAAAATTTGTGGCGGCAAATAAAGATTTACTAAAGGCCGATTGCATTTTAATAAGCGATACTGCCATGCTGAGTTTAGAAACCCCCAGCATTGATACCGGAGTACGTGGCCTTAGTTATATTGAAGTGGAAGTAACTGGCCCTAACCGTGACCTGCATAGCGGTGTGTACGGTGGTGCAGTTGCAAACCCCATTACTATTTTGGCAAAAATGATTGCCAGCTGCCATGATGAAAATAACCATATTACAATACCCAGATTTTACGATGATGTGGTGGAGGCAACACCCGAAGAGCGCAAACTGATGGCGGCAGCACCTTATAACGAAAAAGAATATGCAGCTGATTTAGGCGTAAAAGAACTGTGGGGCGAAAAAGGGTTTACAACTAACGAGCGTACAGGCATACGTCCTACGCTGGAGTTAAATGGCATTTGGGGAGGTTATATTGGCGAAGGAGCAAAAACGGTTTTGCCAAGTAAAGCATTTGCAAAAATAAGTGCAAGGTTGGTGCCCAATCAAAGCAGCGATAAAATAACGGATTTAATTATTAACCATTTAGAAAAAATTGCACCACCGTATGTAACAGTTAGGGCAAGCCTGCACCACGGCGGCGAACCATACATGACGCCAATTGACAGCAAAGCATACAAAGCAGCAGCGGCCGCCATTAAAGATACATTTGGCAAAGAAGCCATACCTGTACGTGGTGGCGGCAGTATTCCTATTTGCGCATTGTTTGAAAAAGAGTTGGGTATCAAAATAGTATTTATGGGCTTTGGTTTAGACAGTGATAACCTGCACAGCCCGAATGAAAAATTTAATGTAGAAAATTTTTATAAAGGCATAGAAACAATACCGCATTTTCACAAGCATTTTTCAGCAATATAAATTTTTGTAAATACTAAAGCCTGTAAAGTGTGTTAAT
>JAGVCC010000247.1 GCA_020059395.1 Chitinophagales bacterium
ACGAAAATGTGTTACCTAAATTAGAAGAATACCAAAATACCATTAATCAACTACAGCGCACCTACATGCAGGCGCAAATGGATGTGTTTACACAAAAAACTTTTTACCCCGATGCCAACAGTACTTTACGTGTAACTTATGGCAATGTAAAAGGCTACCGTGCAAGAGATGCCGTGCAGTTTGATTATTACACTTATTTAGATGGTGTAATGGAAAAATACAAGCCAGGTGATTATGAATTTGATGTGCCGCAAAAACTAATTGACCTGTACCAAAAGAAAGATTTTGGCAGGTACGGCGTTAATGGCCGACAGCCGGTTTGCTTTATTGCAGCTAACCACACAACAGGTGGCAACAGCGGCAGCCCTGCATTAGATGCTTATGGCAATTTAATTGGCTTAAACTTTGACCGTGTGTGGGAAGGAACTATGAGTGATATTAATTACGACAAAAACATTTGCCGCAACATTATGGTGGATATTCGCTATGTACTTTTTATAGTGGATAAATTTGCTGGTGCTAAAAATATTATTAGTGAACTGCAACTGGTAAGCAAATTAAAAAAATAATAGAATGGTTTATACTGATGCTGTTATAGAAGACCTGCCGCTGATTGTCGAGATTTATAACTCAACCATTGCAGGTCGTTTGGTAACAGCCGATACGGAGCCGGTAACTGTTGCCAGCAGGGAAAACTGGTTTTATGCACATACACCTGATAAACACCCCCTGTGGATGGTGCATGATGAAGCAAAGAATGTAATTGGCTGGGCAAGCTTTCAAGCGTTTTATGGCCGGCCAGCTTACGATGCTACGGCGGAAATAAGTATTTACCTGGCACCGCAACAACGTGGCAAAGGCTGTGGCTTTAAGATTTTACAACATTGCATGGCACAGGCACCCTCATTAAACATAAAAACACTGCTGGGTTTTATTTTTGCACACAACCAACCAAGCTTACAACTGTTTGCCAAAGCAGGTTTTGAGGAGTGGGCACATTTAAAAAACATTGCTGTAATGGACGGTAATGAATACAGCTTAAAAATTTTAGGCAAAAGAGTGTAAATTTACCACACGAAAATGCTTGCACAACAATCATACACACATTTCTACAGGCGCTCCGCCTTTGTTTCTATTATGATGAATGGCACTTCGGTTATTACGCTTAGATAAAAGATGATAGTAATTAATACCGTTGAACGGAGCGTCGCCACTGTCGCCCCACAGAATTATTAAAGCTGGTTTCAAAAAATTATTACCACTAAACTAATTTTATGCAAATAGCAATTTTAGGTGCCGGCATGGTAGGCCGTGCCATGGCAATTGATGTAGTCAAAAAATATACCGTTACATCATTTGATATTAGTAACGAATCGCTGCAAACTTTAGCAGCAAAAAACAAAAATATTACTTGTACGCAAACTGATTTAAGCAATTACAGCAACTACAACAATTTACTACAACCATTTGATTTTGTAATTAGTGCTGTACCGGGTTTTATGGGCTACAAAACACTGGAAGCAATTATTACTGCTAAAAAAAATGTAGTTGATATTTCTTTTTTTCCGGAAGATGCATTGCAACTGGATGCTTTGGCAAAAGAAAAAAATGTTACTGCTATTGTTGACTGTGGCGTGGCACCAGGAATGAGTAATTTAATTTTGGGCTACTACAACCAGCAAATAAAAATTGACAGCTTTGAGTGCATGGTGGGCGGCTTACCAAAGCAACGGGTAAAACCGTTTGAATACAAAGCACCCTTCAGCCCTATTGATGTACTGGAAGAATACACAAGGCCTGCCCGCTATGTTGAAAATGGAAACATTGTTACCAAACCTGCATTAAGCGATGCTGAGTTAATTGATTTTAATAAAGCAGGTACGCTGGAAAGTTTTAATACAGATGGCTTACGCAGTATTTTATTTACCATGAAACATATACCAGACATGAAAGAAAAAACTTTGCGTTACCCCGGACATATTGATTTAATGAAGGGATTGATAAAAGCTGGATTTTTAAATACTGTTCCTGTAAATTTTAACGGGCAGCAAATTGCACCGCTCAATTTTACTGCTGCATTACTTTTTGAACAATGGAAACTGAGCAGCACTGAAGAAGAATTTACATTGATGACTATTGACATTAAAGGCGAAGGCAAACACATACATTATGAACTGTATGATGAATACAATGCTGTAACACAAACCAGCAGCATGAGCCGCACCACAGGCTACACCGCTACTGCTGCATTAAATATGCTGGCTGATGGGTTATTTGTAGCCAAGGGTGTATTTCCGCCAGAATTAGTTGGTTGCAATACTGATTGCTTTAATTACATTATGCAATACCTTACAAAAAGAAATGTGGTGTACACCAAAACTGAAAGCTAATTTTTGCACTATTTTATAAATACCGGCCCTTTAAAAAACTTTTATGTTTATTACATTTGCACTTTATAAAAACAAGATGAAGCAATACACAGCCTTTGCACTTTTAGCCTTACTTTATGCCTGTAATGGCGGAAAGAATGATGACGATGCTCTCACTGTAGTTAACGACCCTGTGTTTACACCAGCACCGCAGCTTAATTACAATATTTTAAATGTTTATCCGCATGATACTGGCGCCTACACACAAGGTCTGCAATTACACAATGGCAAAATGTATGAGGGCACAGGTGATTTTGCAAATTCATCACTGCGTATTACCGATTATAAAACGGGTAAGGTGGAAAAAAAACACCAAATGGGATCTGATAAAATTTTTGGTGAAGGCATTACTATTTTTAATGGAAAAATTTACCAGCTTACCTGGGAAAGTAATATTGTTTACGTGTATGATTTAAAGAATATTGACAAACCCATAAAAATTTTTACATGGCCTTACGATGGCTGGGGCATTACAAATAATGGCACGGAATTAATAATTAGTGATGGCACTGCTAATATTTATTTTGTTAATGCAGAAGATTTTACAGTTAAACGAAGAATTAGTGTGAATGTAGATGGGGTAATGCAAAATGCAATTAACGAACTTGAGTTTGCAGAGGGTTTTATTTTTGCAAATGTATATGAAAGTAATTTCATTCTTAAAATTGACCCTGCAACGGGTAAGGTAGCAGGCATGCTTGACCTACCAGCCGATTTAATAGAAAAACATGCTCCGGGCTTTACACCCAAGCCGCAAGATGAGGTCCTAAACGGAATAGCTTATGACAGTACCTCTAAAAAGTTTTTTATTACTGGTAAACGCTGGCCCAAACTTTTTGAAGTTACCATTCAGTAATCAACCTTTCTTTTCTATAATGTAAATTACAGAGCTGCACCGCTCTTTATTAAACAGTGCTTTACAATTGGAGGCAAAGCCATTCCAGAAAGCTTTAATAATATTGCCTTTGCCATTTTTGTATTGTTCACTCAGCATACAAACATAAAAACTGTCAAACCACATGGGTTTAATTTCTTTTACTGTTAAACCATATTGGTTGAGTAACTGCTGCATAGCCGCCGGAGAAAAATGATACAAATGACGGGGCACATCATAAGCAGCCCATGTTTCAATATACAAGGCTGCATCTTTACTGGTATAATTGGGTACAGCAATAAATATTTTTCCTGAAGGCTGTAGTATTTCTGAAAGCCGTTTTATATACGTATGCAGTTCATGCACATGCTCCAGCACATGCCACATGGTTACAGCATTGAAAGATGCTGCTGGTAAATCAAA
>JAGVCC010000033.1 GCA_020059395.1 Chitinophagales bacterium
CGGGTCAATACCTCTTTTCTTGCACAAATCCAGTACTGCCGGTGCTCCTAAATCGCTGCTGGCAAGGCCGTCTCCTTTTAATATTCTTCTTTCTTCAATACCGGTACGGGTGCGTATCCACTCATCGTTGGTATCAATCATTGTTTCCAAAATTTTATTGGTAAGCCTGTATTCAGGAACATATCCGCCAACGGCAGTAATAGCAGCATTAATTTTTTGCATTATGGTTCTTTATTTTGTCTGTAGATTGAGGGGTAAAAGTACATAAAAAATGGGTATTAGCAGCAGATGAAAACATATTGCAAGAACTGTAAAAGTTTACAATTTAGCATTGAAATTTGCTTTTCTTTTTTCCAAAAATGCAGTAACGCCTTCTTTCATTTCACTGGTGCCAAAGCATTCGCCAAATGCTTCAATTTCTTTATCGTAACCGCTTTTGCCATTGGTAAAAGCACTGTCGCTAACTACAGCTGCATTTACGCAATTAATAATTTTATTGATGGCATTAGGTCCTTTGCCCATTATAACTTCTAAAATTTGTTTGGTATGCTCCAGTAATGTTTCTGCTGTGGTTACATGATTTACTAAACCTAATTGCTTTGCTTCGTTTGCATCAATCATGTGTGCAGTCATCATCAGTTCCATTGCTTTGCCTTTGCCCACTAATTGTGTTAAACGTTGTGTGCCCCCGTAACCGGGTATTAAACCCAAATTAACTTCGGGCTGGCCAAATTTTGCATTTTCACTTGCTAAACGAAAATGACATGCCATTGCAAGCTCACAACCGCCGCCCAATGCAAAACCATTTACTGCTGCCACAACAGGTTTTGGGCAGTTTTCAATTTTATTAAAAACCATTTCCTGTCCACGGTGTGCCAGCTCTTTTCCCTGTTCATTACTTAAACTTAAAAATTCGCTTATGTCTGCCCCTGCTACAAATGCTTTGGGCCCTGCGCCTGTAATAATGGCTGTTTTTATTTCATTGTTTTTATACACTTCATCTAATGCTGTACTTAATTCATCAATAACGGTTTTGTTAAGCGCATTCATTTTATCGGGGCGGTTTACAGTAATGAGTGCAATACCATTTTCAACAGTAAATAAAATAGTAGTGAATAACATAAAGCAATTTTTATTTAAAGGTAGTATATTCAGTAATTATAAATCTTTGCTTCGGTAAAAGATGAACATTGAATTTTTGTTGAACGGAGCGTCGCCACTGCAGCTGTATCAAGGTACATAAGTTAGTCAACAAAAAAATAACTGTATGTAAAATCTGAAAAGCAGATATGATAAATTAGTAACAGCTTAATGTTTATTTTTACAGCATGACCTTACTGCAGATAATATCTTACACCGGTACATTTGTATTTGCTTTTACCGGCGCTTTAAAAGCCCGTAAGTTTAATATGGATATTTTTGGCGGGCTGGTAGTGGCTTTTGCCACTGCGTATGGCGGCGGCACTATAAGAGATTTACTGCTGGGTATAAAACCTGTAAACTGGATAAACGATTATTTTGCGTTGGGATTAGTGGTGGCTGCAACTATTACTACTTTTCTTATAAAGCAGGGTGTAAACAAATTTAGCAAAACAATATTTTTTAGTGATGCGCTGGGCATTGGTTTGTTTACCGCAACAGGTATTGAGCTGGCACAACGTAATGGAGTGAATGATGTATATGCTTTAATTATGGGTGTAATAACAGCAACATTTGGCGGCCTTATTGCCGATATATTTTGTAATGCTGTGCCTAATTTATTTAAACGTGGAGAGCTGTATGCCACCGCATGTGCCATTGGTGGCGGTGTTTATTTATTGCTGCAAAATACGCCTTTGCCTAAAGATGGAAATCTGGTAATTTGTGTGCTTGTGGTGCTGGCGGTAAGGATTTTTTCAAAACGTAAGCGGTTAACACTCCCCAATATTTAAAAAGGCCTGTTAGTTTTTACCCACTCTTTTATGTAGGTAGCTATTTCATTGGTGTGAGTGCCGGGTGCAAATAATTTACCAACACCTATTTCGTTTAATGCTTTCATGTCATCATCTGGTATAATGCCGCCGCCGGTAAGCAGCACATCAGTCATTTCTTTTTCTTTCATTAATGCCATTACCTTGGGAAAAATAGTGTTGTGGGCACCGCTTAATATGCTGATACCTATAGCATCCACATCTTCTTGTAATGCAGCATTCACCACCATCTCCGGTGTTTGACGCAGGCCCGTGTATATTACTTCCATTCCGGCATCACGTAATGCAGTGGCAATAACTTTGGCACCACGGTCATGGCCATCCAGTCCAACTTTTGCAACCAGTACACGTACGGGGCGGTTTGCAGCAGCACTCATAGCAATGTTTTTATAATTTTTTTACAAAAGTAAAGGTAGTTAGAAATAATCTGCTGTTCTTTACTATATTCATATTCCTTTTCAACCTAATCTTTTATTATGAGCAATGCTGCAAGCAATGAAATTGCATCGTACTTTAAACATGGCGATTACGATTTAGCAGTACGCCGCACATTAGATTTTTGTTTAGATACAGACGACGACACCCTTATTGCTGATGCTGTACACTGGAGCAGTAATTACAACCGTACAGCCGATAAAACAACACTGCCGGAAAATTTTACCGGTAAAGCAACAGAGATTTTGACTGCAGCGGCAGCGCTTAATACAAAAATAAATACCGTACAGCCATTAGTGAGCGCAAAAAAAATTGCTAAAACATATAGTGGCGGCAACTTTAGTTTAAAACCCATTAGTGTTGAAATAAAAACGGGTAATGTGCTGGGCGTAGTGGGGGAGAATGGTAATGGTAAAACCACTTTGCTGCGCTGTATTGCAGGCCAGTTAAGTTTAGATGCAGGCATTATAGAGTATCATTTGCTTAACAAACCAGATAACTATGCTGTAAAAAATCATATTGCATTTATACCACAGCGGATACCACGCTGGTATGGGCAGTTAAAAGATAACCTGCATTTTAGTGCTGCTATTGCAGGTGTGCATGGCAAAAAAAATGAGTTAATGGTTGCTTTTATGCTGGAGCGGTTGAATCTTAGCCGGTATGCAAACCTTACGTGGAACCAGATAAGCAGCGGCTACCGCACCCGCTTTGAAATTGCAAGAATACTGTTACAAAAGCCAAGGCTGTTAATTTTAGATGAGCCATTGGCAAACCTTGATATTAATGCCCAGCAAACCATTTTAACTGATTTAATTTTTATGGCAAAGGCGGCTCATAACCCAATGGGTGTTATTTTAAGCAGCCAGCAGCTGCATGAAGTGGAGAAAGTGGCCGACACTGTTATTTTTATTAAAAATGGAAACTGCCTGTACAGCAGCAATGATAAAGAAGAAAAAATTACAAGCACTGCTGTTGAATTTGAAACTGCCGCAGACAGAGAAACTGTTTTGCAAATATTTGGAGATGCAAATATTGAAATGCAGTTTAATGGTGGCTTTTACACCATTACCACTGCTGCATTTAGTGCACAGCAAATATTGGGTAAAATGGTGCAGCAAAATTTACCGCTCACTTATTTCAGAGATATAACATACAGCACAAAACGTTTCTTTTAAATTTTAACTAACGTATGAGTAATAATAAAAGGCCATTAGTACCCTCTTTTTTACAAAAGCTTGATGCTAATTTACTGCGGAATAAACCAGCTGTATGGCAAACACGTACACACCTGGTTATATTTTTTGCAATAGCTTTTGCAGCAGTGCTTTCATTATTTTGCTTTTTGGTTTTTTTTTGATGCAAGGCAATACAGTACTTTACCGGGCTGGGTAACGTTTACCTCTTTAATAGTTTTTATTGGTTTTGTTTTTTGGCTGATATACTTACTGCGGTTTAATGTGTTTAAACGTTTTGGTAACTGGCATTTGTTTGATGGACTTAAAAGTTTTGCACTGTTTTTTGTTTGTATTGGCATCATGCTCTCTGTTTGTTTTATTCCTTCTTCAATTCAAACATTAAGGGCCAACCAGCAGTTTGGTAACGAGGAAGTGGTGAATGATATCAACGAGTTGAATGCAACAGCCTGTAAACTGAATTATAATTTGCTGCCTTTGAAATGGGTGGGCAGCAAGTATAAAGTAGTGGACAGTGGTGATGTAAGGCTTAATAACAGCGGAGTAGTTGCAACAGATGCGGATACAATTGTTGCAGCACCACTTTTTACTGATACTGTTGCAGCAGCAATAATTGACTCTGGAAATTTAATGTATAATTATATTGATACGGCAGAATTAAGTACTAAACTATTTACAGAAGACAGTGTGGTAAAAGTGAATGATTCTGTTTATGTATTTTATACTTGTCCTAATTACAGGTTTGTAAGTTCGTACAGGGCAGATGAATACACAAAAAATAAAATACTGTCATCTGTAGAATTATACCGTACAGTATTGCACAACTATAAAAAACCCGACAGGCAGGTGTTAGAAAAAAGAATGAAAGCACTTAAAGAAAAATGGGCGGTGAATGACAGGTATAATTACAACAGCTGGACAGGAGAGTATGATGTTAATGACTCTTATGAAAACAAAATAAAAAAGAAGTATGATTTATTCCGCATAAGTAATGGAATTGATAATGCCGTTGATAAAAAATATGAGTGGAAAAATAATTGGGAAGATAACCTGCGTGTGTTTTATTATATAACGCTGGTATTTACATTGCTGGTATTTATTTTCCGGCACAGTACTGCTAAAACTTTTTTTCTTAGCCTGCTTACGGCCGTGGTTTTTGCAATACTTACGGGTTTGTTTATGCTGTTAAGTTACAATGAGTCTGAAATTTCAGTATTGTCTTTTATAGTGGTGTACTATGTTGTTTTTGGTGCAATAGCATTATCAACCTTTGGCGCAACAGCACGGCGGGCTTTTCAGGGTATTGCAATAAACCTGTTTGTTTTTATGACGCCGTTTATACCATTGGTATTTGTAGGGCTTAATGAAGCAATACATTACCGTAACCGGTATAATACTTACGAAGAACAGCTGCAGATTGTTGAAGTACGCAATACTGCCTTATACTTTTTAATAGCAGAAATTGCAGGTATTGTGATGCTGCTCGTTTTACTGGAGCTGTTGTTTAAAAAATTATACCGCAAGTGGTTTGCTGCACCGGAAAACTAAAATTGACTTAACGCATTGGTAATACGCTTAACTGTTTCTTCTTTACCAATTGTAGCGGCAATTTCAAACACTGGTGGGCCAAACTTACCGCCTACCAGCATAATACGAAAAGGTAATTGCAGCTCACCGGGCTTAATATTCTTTTCTGTTGCCAGCGCTTTAAAGCTTTCTTCAATAGTTGCAAAGTCCCATGCAGTTAGTGTCTGCAGTTTTTCAATCCATGAAGAAAAAAATGCTGCTTTATCGCTGTTCCATTTTGGTTTTACTGCTTCAATATCTAATTGCTCAGGTGTTTTAAAAAAGAAAACGGCCTGTGTATAAAAGTCAGGTAATAATGTGCAGCGGTCTTTTACAAGTTCTAAAACTTTTTCAAACGCAGCATCATCTGTAATGCTAATGCCTTTCGCTGCAAATTCATTCTTAATTATTAATTCATAATTTTTAATTGGCAGCTTCTTTATCCATTCCTGGTTAAACCATTTTGCTTTCTCATAATCAAATTTGGCACCGCCACTGTGCACACGGTCAATGCTGAATAATTCAATTAATGCTGCTTTGGTAAATAATTCCTGCTCTGTGCCAGCGTTCCAGCCTAATAAAGCCAGCAGGTTAATAAAAGCTTCAGGTAAAAATCCTTTTTCTTTAAAGCCTTCAGTAAGCTCATTTGTTTTAGGGTCGGTCCAGTTCATTGCAAAAACCGGGAAACCGTATTTAGCACCATCTCTTTTACTCAGTTTACCACTCGGCCCCAGTATTAATGGCAGGTGCGCCCATTGCGGCATATTATCCAGCCCAAATAAATATTTCCAAAGCAATACATGTACGGGTGCACTGGGCAGCCATTCTTCACCACGAAATGCATGGGTAATTTTCATTAAATAATCATCTACCACTACTGCTAAATGGTAAGTAGGCATGCCATCAGCTTTCAGCAGTACTTTATCATCTACAAGGTTTGTTTCGTTTTGTATATCGCCACGTATCATGTCAGTAAACTGTACCACTTCATGCTCCGGCATTTTTATGCGAACAACATTTTTTGTACCTGCATCCAGCAAGGCTTTTGTTTCCGCTTCTGTAAGCGATAAGGAGTTTTTCATCTTCATACGCACATGCTGATCGTATTGTGGCGATGGATTTTCTGCTGTTTTAAAATCATTACGCATTTTGTCTAACTCCTCCGGTGTATCAAATGCATAATACGCCTGCCCGTTTTGTAAAAGTTGTTCAGCATATTGTTTATAAATACCCTGCTCTTTTCTTTCGCTTTGTCGGTAAGGGCCATAGGCTCCGCCATGCACAGGGCTTTCGTCAGGTTCTATGCCGCACCATTTTAAACAGTCAAAAATATATTGTTCTGCACCGGGTACAAACCTTGTTTGGTCGGTATCTTCAATACGAACAATAAATTCACCACCTTTATTTTTTGCAAATAAATAATTGTATAACACGGTGCGTACACCGCCTAAATGCAGGCCACCGGTAGGGCTTGGGGCAAAACGAACTCTAACTTTACTCATGCTGCAAATATAAGTGAGAAATGAAGCTATTTAAGAGCCGTGTTTATATTGATGTACCTTAACAGAAATAATTTTCCAACAACTCCAATATTACTAAATTGTACAAAAAATATTATATATTGCTAAGGCTAACAGCAGATTTTTGTTTAAATGTTTTTGCGCCGCTTTTCTTAGGAGCATTGATTTACATATACAAAAATGAGCTACCAAATTTAGCTTTTTTTAAAAATTTTTTAGCTGATGCTTTGTGGGCATATGCCTTTTTTAATAGCTTGCTTATTATTTGGTTAAGAAAAAAAAATAGATTTTGGATAGCCGCAGGATTTATTACTGCCGTATGCTTTGAAGTATTTCAGTTTTATCAATTGCTGCCTGGCACACCCGATTTTTTTGATGTTGTTGTTTATTTTATTAGTTTTATTTTTTCTTTGTTGTGTAATAAATTTTTTAAAAAAATATTTTTGTATGATAAGTACTAGTAGTAGAAATTTTTTGTCTTTTGTCTCTGTAGTTTTATTTTTTATTGTTGCAGTGGCATCAAAAACAACCAAATTAAATCAATTGCCTGTAGCATCCATTACTAAACATGGGCAGGTTGAAGATACCTTGGGCAATAAAAATTTTGTGGAAAAGACTGACGGGAAAAAAATATATGGAGGAAATATAAGTTGGAAAAAAGGCGCTCTAGTGAAGGATGTTGTTGAAATTGACAATCAAAAAATTCCTTTTTCACAAGTAAAAGGTTATATGCTTGGGGGTAACTACTATCGGTTACTTGATGGAGAAATGGTGCAAAGGATAATCAGAGGGAAAGTAAATGTTTACTATTATTATGATTATGTAACATCATATCGGGATGGAAAGTCTGTACAGAGACTTGATGTACGTTACTATTACCAATTAGGAGACAAGGCTGAAATCGAAAAATTGCTTAACAGTGAGCATTTAAAAGCTTTGTTTGAAGACTGTCCAGCTGCTTATGCTTATGTTGACATGAAACAATCAAAACTAAAAAAAATCCTTTACAAGGAAACCGGTTATCTTAATAAAGCATTTGAGCTTTATAACAATAATTGCAAACCTTTGCAAAAATAGATAAGTAGGGGGCTTAAAATAATTTAGGAAGTATCAACTTTTATAAAGATCGACTATTGTTACAAGTACTACTTTGTTTGATTCTTTTGTAAGTTTTTTTGTAGGTTGTCAGTAACTCAAAGATTTAATTTTACAGCCTTATTAATCCATTAAGCAGTTTTAGTTTTCGTTACATTATATTTTGTGTTTTTCATAAGTTCAATTGTTTAGCAAAGAGTTTATTTTTTTGCTAATAACACATTATGGTGGTTGCTATGAAATAGAAAGCAAGGAATAAAAAAGCTGCTTTATTTAAAAGCAGCTTTTTGTTTCAAAGGGAAATATGTTTATCGTAAAATAATTGTTCTTGGTGTTCTGCCGTCAATAGAAATTGTTGCTTCTTTATCACAAGTGCCATTGCCAAAATCTATTATTGCGTAATGGTTTGGGCCTTCTACTTTTACGACACCCTGGTCAATATTAGCACATATGGCTTTTTTCTGCAGAGGGGTTTGTGTAGTGCTGGTTCTTGTTCTTCCGGCAGCATTGGTTATAGTTCTTGTGCCTGCAATACTAAACACATCATCAGTTAAATTATTGGGTGTGTTGGCACCTGCTGTTTGTGTTATGTTTATATCAGCAGTGTGCAGCCAGTAAGCACCCGTTGCAGCAGTAATTTTGCCATTAAGCACCTGGCGCCTGAAACTTGGTGTGCCTGAATTTGCCACAGTAGTGTTTGTCCAGATAATGGTACCTTCTCTTTTAAATCCGTTTACAAAATAGTTATCAAAAGTTACGGTTGCCGTACTGCCCGTTTTACGCAGCGAATCTGTTAATACAATATTGATAATGCCTTTACGTACCACATTCCATGGGCTAAGGCAGCCGGTACCAAAATCTATTTTAATATTTTTTGCAGGAAAACTTCCTGTAACTGTAACTATGGCACAGCTTCCTAAAAAATTGCCTGTTACAACTGTGCCGCCCGGGCCGGGAGGGTTTGATGGGCTGGTACCAGAAAGGTCGGCATTGGCGGTGGCCTCAACAATTACATCATTATCGTCTTGCGTAAGGTTATCTGATACGGCCTGATTACTGCTTAATTCAAAAGTAGTTTCAATTTCTTCCACAGCAGTTTCTGTATTTTTTTTGCAGGAGCTTATGGTAAGAATAAGGAAAGTAAATACGGCTAAGAGTTTTTTTGTTTTCATAAAATGTATAGTGGTTTTGTTTTAGGGTATTATGACGGTGTACTTATATAAAAGTTTAATGGAACAATATTTTTTTAGAAAAAAAACGCTCCGGTTAAGGTAGCGGTTTTAAATATCAATCAAACTAATTAACGCAAGGTAATGGTACGTGGTGTACTGCCGTTTATAGAGACAGTGGCAATTTTGTCACAATCACCATTGCCAAAATCTATGGTGGCAGTATGATTAACTCCCTCAACTTTTAATTTGCCGGTGGCAATATTATCGCAAACCACTTTCTTTTCAAGCGCCTCGGTAATGTAGCAGTTTTTAGTTTTGCCGGCGGCATTGGTTACGCTGTGGTTACCTGTTATTAAGTAAGTATCGTCTAATAAAGTGTTAGGTGTTGCTGCACCCGTAATTTGTACCGCATCTCTAATACCGCTATGCAGCCAGTAACGACCATTGGGAGCAGTGATTTTACCGTTTTCAACCTTGCGCTGCCAGGCTTTGGCAGCAGCAGTACTTTTATTGGTAACTATAATGGTGCCTTCTTTTTTAAAACCGTTAACTGCGTAATTGGTAAATGTTATAACTGCAGTACTTCCCGTTTTTGTAACATAGTCAGATAATACAACAGTTATTTTGCCAGATCTTGTTACACCATTTGTAGCGGTAAGCCCGGCTCCAAAGTTTATTGTAATTGTTTTTGGAAAAGCATTGGCAGGTGTAACGCTTATGATAGCGCCGTTAAGCCCATTAGTGGTAGTAATATTTTGAGAGTTGCCCCCCAATAAATTGCGGCTTGCGGCAGCTTCCATAAATACACCATTAGCATCTTCGGTTACATTATCTGCAAATGCCTGCCCGCTGCTGATTTCAAATGTAATTTCCTGTTCTGCATTGGAGCTTTCAGGTATTGCATTTTGTTTTTTGCAAGAGGTGGCTGTAATAGCCAATGCGGAAAATAATAATGGAAAAAATTTAATTGTTTTCATAGTGGGGTGGGTTAAACGTTTACAGTGAAGACCCTTATTGGATTATGAGATAATATCTCCTGTTTATAACGCTGTAACATGATTTAAAATTGCTGTTTTTTTAAAGAATTTGTTTCTGCTGTAAACATTGATTTTGAGTGCTTTTTAAATGTAATTTTGAAATATTGAAGCTGGTACCAACCAAAAGCCAGTAAAATTGATAACATTGTATTATGGCTTTTTATCTTACTACAACTCCATGGTGGCTGCGCCTGCTTTTTCCCGGTTGTGTGTGGGATGTAAAAACAAATGAAAAGACCGTTTACCTAACCTTTGACGATGGGCCTCATCCATCAATAACACGTTTTGTTTTGGCTACGCTTGAAAGGTATAATGCAAAAGCCAGTTTTTTTTGTATTGGAGATAATGTGCGCAGGTTCCCAGAAATGTATAAAAAAATTATTGAATCAGGTCATACTGTGGGTAATCATACCATGCATCATATTAATGGATGGAAGCATGATGACACTGTTTATTTAAACGATGTTTATGAAGCCGGCGATTATTTTAACTCCAGTTTTTTCAGACCGCCTTATGGTCGAATAAAGCATTCTCAAATAAAAAAGCTGAAAGCAGCAAATACCGGTATGCAGATTGTAATGTGGAGTGTACTTGCGGGGGATTGGGATGTAACTGTAACAGCGCAACAATGTTTTAAACGAATGAAAAAAGCCGTTTACCCCGGTAGTATTATTGTTTTTCACGACAGTGAAAAGGCTAAAGAAAGAATGCAATATGCTTTACCAAAACTGCTGGAATATTTAACTAATAATGGCTACAGCTGTAAAGCGCTTTAAAAGCTGGCTTTGGGCTTTTATAAAATTTATAAAAATAATACTATAAACACTGCCAAACTTATAAGGAGCTAAAAATAAAAATGAAGCAGATAAAATTATTTTGGAAAGTATTTAACGTTTGAAAAGCACCTTTTTGGGGTTTGTAATTTATAAATTCTCCAATGAGAAAAGGCTTAAAAAAAATTGGGCCTGGGTAGACACCCTGGCCCGTTTTTAATCCGTACCCTATGAAAACTAGGATGAAGGTACAACCTAGTTTTCAAAAAAGCAATATTTTTTTAAAATATTATAAAGTTATTGCATGCCCAACCCCATTGATATAGAGGATAGCAAGGTTATCACAGTTGCCATTTCCGTAGTTTAAAGCAAACTGGTTACCATTTTTTGTAAGGCGAACAATTCCCTTAACAATCCAGCGGCAGGTAAATTTCTTAATTAAAGGCTCAGTAATTGAACCAGCCCATGAGGCTCCCCCAGAGTTGCTGCCATAGCCGCTGCCGTCAATTTTATACACATCATCCACAGGGAAATTAGCTGTGCCATTACCCTCAATCTGCCGTACATCTTTTACAGTGTTCCATTTAATCCAGCGGTTATTAACCGTGTTGGTAATTTTTGCGTCAATTACTTTTACTTTTAACCCCTGCATATTACTGGTGCTGGTGTTTTCGGTTATGTGTGTGCCTTCAATATGAAAGCTGTCTACATGATAACCGACAAATATGGTACTTACCTTAGCCCCTGGTACCAGCATACGGTTGGTATAAATACTTACAATCTTTCCTTTACGGAATTTGCCATCCCTTCCAAGGCAGCCATTGCCAAAATCAACCGTAACTGTTTTAGGAAAAACACCGGGAATGTTTGGCACCACTGAAACTGTAAAACACCTGCTTCGTGTAGAGGGTCTGGTGCCTGGTTCTCCAAAAGCTGCAGCCACATTGGTGCTCATGCCTAACTCTTCGCCACCTGCGTCATCAGCACTTACGCTGGCGGTAATATTAAACACATCATCAAATTGTTCTTCTGCCTGTGCTTCGTCGTTAGCGGCGGTTACTGTCGCTAAAGTTTCCTGTTCGGTAATTTCATTTACGGCTGCAACACTGTTTTCTTTTTTACAGCCTGTTAGTGTAATTGATACTGCTGCAGCAAATACTGTCAGCCATTGTTTTAAATTAAAAGTTTTCATAAAAAAATAATTAAAGGTGAATAATAAATGCATTGATGAGACGCAGGTTGCACCAAAGGGTTTAATGCACTGTTAGTTTTTTTAAGCAACTTTGCACCTGAAATATATAAGTATGGAGATAATTGATACGCATTGCCATTTATACAGTGATGAGTTTGATAGTGATATTGATGCAGTAATAAAAAGGGCGGAAGCAGAAGGGGTGCATAAGTTTTATTTACCCGCTATTGACAGCAGCACTCACAATAATATGCTTTTACTGGAAAATAAGCATCCTGATAAATGCATAGCCATGATGGGGCTGCATCCTTGCTATGTAAAAAATAATTACAAGGACGAATTAAAAATTGTAGAGGATTTTTTTGCAAAAAGAAAATTTGCAGCAGTGGGGGAAATTGGCCTTGATTTTTACTGGGATAAAACTTTTGCTGATGAGCAGCATTTTGCTTTTAGAAAGCAGATTGAAATTGCACTGCATTACAATTTGCCCATTGTTATTCATACCCGAAGTGCCATGGCGCAAACTGTGGCAATTGTAAAAGAATATAAAAGCAGTGGACTAACCGGGATTTTCCATTGCTTTGGCGGAAGCTACGAAGAAGCTGTTGCTATTATTGATATGGGGCTTTATCTGGGTATTGGCGGAGTACTTACTTATAAAAATGCCGGGCTTGTTGCTGTACTGGAAAAAATTGACTTAAAACATATAGTGCTGGAAACCGATGCACCTTATTTAACACCTGTACCATTTAGGGGCAAACGAAATGAAAGCAGTTACTTAAAATATGTTACCTGCAAACTGGCCGAAATAAAAAATTGCAGTATTGAAGAAATAGCAGCAACAACTACAGCCAACGCAAAAAGTATTTTCAATTAATATGCGGAGACGAAGGGATTCGAACCCTTGATAGAGTTTCCCCTATACACACTTTCTCCCGAAAGCGTTCGGGACTTCTTCAACCAACCGGACACCAATTAAGTATTATGTGTTCTATGTATTTTCTGCTTTTTTTATTTTTGATTTCACGTTCTCTTTTTAACGCTTCTTTTCTGGTGATGAACATTTCAAAATATACCAGCCTTA
>JAGVCC010000478.1 GCA_020059395.1 Chitinophagales bacterium
GTGCTTTGTAAAATAGCAGCACTTTTAAAAACAAGCATACCTGCCAGGCCAATGGCATGAAATAAAATGGCAACAGCAGTTGCTATTTGCTGTTTAGAAAATTTAGTGGCCTGCACGAAAATCAGTTTTAATTAATTCGCTTACAATTTTTGCACTTTTAAAACAAAGCGGAATACCGCCGCCGGGGTGCACACTGCCACCGCAACAATACAAATTTTTTATGGTGGCTGTAAAATTAGGGTGGCGCAAAAAAGCTGCCCATTTACTGTTGCTGCTGGTGCCATACAACGACCCCTGGTAGCTGGCAGTTCTTTCCTCTATTAAAACAGGGGTTAGTATTTCTTCGGTTTCAATCAGCAATTCAATATCTGTTTGCAGCAGGCGGTTTAATTTTTCTAGAATGTTTTTTCTTGCCTGTTGTGTAAAATCATTCCAGTTTTGGCCGGTATTTGCCGGCACATTAATCATAACAAACCAGTTTTCTTTACCGTCAGGCGCCATGCCTTGCTGCATTTTAGCAGTTATGTTTATGTACACTGTTGGGTCGTTATACAATGTTTTTGTTGTAAACAGGCTGGCAAATTCTGCAGCATAATTTTTCGTAAAAAAAATATTGTGCAACCCCAGTGGCACAAATTCCCTTTTTATGCCCCAGTAAAAAACCAATGCACTGCTGCTGCGTTCCTGTTTTAAAACTTTTGCAGCCTTGCGCACATCATTTAGTAAATACTGATAGGTAAAATACACATCCATGTTACTTACCACTATATCTGCCATAACATTTGTATCGTTGACCACCACTCCCCTTGTTTTTCCTTCGTGATGAATAATTTTTTGCACCGGGGTGTTAAAGAAAAACGTTACGCCTTTTTTAAGCGCCAGCTGGTGCAATGCGTTTGTAATACTTATCATGCCGCCCTGCGGATAAAATGCCCCTTCCGTATATTCTAAATGCGGAATTAAGCCCAGCATACCGGGTGCTTTATAAGGGTTACTGCCGTTGTAAGTGGCATACCGGTTAAATAACTGCACCGCTTCTGGAGTTTTAAAACGCTTTTTATTATGTTTATTTAGAGTGCCAAAAACATACCCAGTTTTAACGGTTCTTAAAGCCGGCAAAATTCTTTTATTAAACCAGGTGCTGCGTTTGTGCAGAGAATGATTTAAAAATACAGACCCAATATTGTTGTAAATTTTTTCTGACTCTTTCAAATAGCTCAACACAGCATTTTTTTCCTCACCCAGCTTTTCTTGCAGCTCATTGGCAAATAATTCCGGATTGTTGTTTGCATGCAATGCAATACCGTTTTCAAAAAAATAATTACATATAAAATCTGCTTTTTTATATTGAAAATAGTCTGTAATATTTTCACCTGCAAGCGCAAACAGTTCTTCTAAATTTTGTGGTTGTGTAAAAAGTGACGGCCCGGCGTCAAACAAATAACCATCTTTTTCAAAAGCAGTTAATTTGCCGCCTGGGTAACTGTTTTTTTCGTACACCTGCACTGCAAAGCCCTGCACCGCCAGGCGGATGGCTGCGGCCATTCCTGCAACACCGCTGCCAACTATAATAACTTTTCCACTGCTCATTTATAATGTGTTTGAAGAAGTGCCTGCAAGATAATTCTCCAGTTTTGGAAAAGCAATTTTAAACCACTCGGTATATTTATGCGGATGCGATTGGATGGACTGTTTTATTGCATCCATAGTCATGTAGCAAAAGTCCATCACTTCATCACCATCAGGCACTATGCTGCCATCATATGTTGCAATAAACGCATGGTCGTACTCATACTCCGTTAAACCATTGTCAAATGGTGCTGTATACACAAATTCAAATGCTTTGTTAAGCGGTAGTGTAAAACCCATTTCTTCCTGCAATCTTTTTTCTGCAGCTGCTTTGGTGTCTTCGCCCTCGTAGGGATGGCTGCAGCATGCATTCGTCCATAAACCACCGCTATGGTATTTTTTTAAAGCCCTTTGCTGTAATAACATTTCGCCTTTGCTGTTAAAAATAAATACACTAAATGCCCGGTGCAGCAAAGCTTTTTCGTGGGCTTCCATTTTTTCGGCGGTACCGGTGGGCATATCATTCTCATCAACTAAAATAAGTCTGTTCAAACTGCGTAGTTTATTAAAAGGCTAAATTATTATAAAATATTAAGCTGGGTGCGAAGACTGGCTTTTGCCAGTATAAAAGCTTTGTAAAAATCCGGAATTCTGATACGTTGTTCCAGAATTTTTTGCGGTTGCGCTTTTTTTATTTTTTTAAACAACGATAAATAATATTTATAGGCAACATATACCCCAAACTTTGCTTTAACGGGCAATTGCAAAATACCATCGTATGCTTTGGCAAAATCTGCAGCAATATCTGTTTCAATTTGCAGTTTCATGCTGGGTGTAAAATTTTTAAAATCTGCACCAGGAAAATAAGTACGGTTTAACCCCTCATAGTCTGCTTTTACATCTCTTAAAAAATTTACTTTTTGAAAAGCCGCACCCAGTGCTTGTGCAGACGGTTTTAACTTTTCATACATTGCTTTATCTCCCTCGCAAAACACATACAAGCACATTAGTCCAACTACCTCAGCACTGCCGTAAATATATTCGGCATAGCCATCATTATCGTATTGCTGTTTACTTAAATCCCACTCCATGCTCTTAAAAAAAGCCTCTACTAAACCTAAATCAATATTGTATTGGTTTACTGTAAGCTGAAAACTATGCAATACAGGATTTAGACTTATTTTACGTTCAATAGCAGCGTAAGTATCTTTTTTAAACTCAGAAAGTAAACTGCATTTATCATACTCATGAAAAGTATCAACAATTTCATCTGCAAAGCGCACTAATCCATAAATATTGTACACAGGCGTGCGCAAATCTTTATGCAGCAGTTTAATAGCACTGCTGAAAGAAGTGCTGTACAACTCTGTTGTAATTTTGCTGCACTGCTGGCTGGTGTTATGAAAAAGATGCATCATAATCCTTTAATTAAATAGTTTCTGTCTTAGTAAAATGCTTTTATTATTTCCTTAGCCACCACTTCGCCACTAATTAAACTGGGCGGCACACCCGGCCCCGGCACCGTTAGCTGGCCTGTATAAAACAGATTGCTTATTTTCTTGCTTTTACAAGCCGGTTTTAACACTGCGGTTTGCAGCAGTGTATTTGCCAGCCCGTATGCGTTGCCTTTAAAAGAATTGTAATCGTTTACAAAATCACTTACTGAGTAAGCCTTTTTATAAATGATACTCTCTTTAACAGTTTGCCCAATGCGCTGCTCAAAACGACTCACAATATTGTCAAAATACTTTTCTCTCAGTTCATCAGTATCACCCTGTAAGCCCGCTGCCACTGGTATTAAAAAAAATAAATTTTCGCAACCTTCTGGTGCAACACTGCTGTCTGTTACTGATGGTACACTTACATAAAACAGTGGGTTTGCAGGCCACTTTGGGCTTGTATAAATCTCTTTGCCATGCGCCTCAAAATCTGTATCAAAAAATAATGAATGATGCTGCACAGCGTTCAGTTTTTTGTTTAACCCAATGTAATATAATAAGCAGGATGGTGCCATCACTCTTTTGTTCCAGTATTTATCGCTATAAGTTCTACAATTTGCAGGCAGTAATTTTGTTTCAATAAAATTGTAATCGGCTGCGCCAACAATAACATCGGCACCGAAGTTAGTAGTTGCTAGTTGACCGTTGTTAGTTTTTTGCGCTGTTACAGTTTTAGCGCTGCCATTAACAACCTCTATTGCCGTTACATTGCAATCAAACTCAAACTGCACACCCAGCTCTTTTGCAAGGCTGTGCATTGCTTCCACAATTTTGTACATACCACCCTGCGGATACCAGGTACCCAGCTTAACATCAGCATAGTTCATTAAACTATACAATGCAGGTATATCTTTTGCCAAAGCCCCTAAAAACAACACCGGAAACTCCATTAACTGTTGCAGCCTTTCGTTTTTAAAGTATTTAGCAACATGGTTTTTCATATTGTCAAATACATCTAATTTAAAAACACCTTGTATCACTTCCCAGTCTAAAAATTCAGCCAGACTTCTACCCGGTTTGTGTACCAGTTTATTTATACCTACATTATACTTGTATGCAGCTTCTGACATAAATGCATCCAGCTTTATTGCACTGCCCGGTTCTATGGTTTCAAATAATTTTTTTAAATCTTCGTAATTTGCCGGCACCTCCATTTTTTGGCCAGGCCAGTAAATACTGTACGAAGGATCCAGTCTGTCTAACTGATAATAGTCTGAAACAGTTTTTTTAAACTGATTAAAGAAACGTTCAAACACATCTGGCATCCAGTACCAGCTTGGGCCCATATCAAAAGTAAACCCCTGCGTTTTTAATTGTCTTGCCCTGCCGCCCGGTTGTTCGTTTTTTTCCAGCACGGTAACCTTATGGCCTGCCTTAGCTAAAAAGCACGCCGCCGAAAGGCCAGCAAAACCACTGCCTATTACTATTATTTGTTTCAAGCACCTAAATTAAGAATATTGAAAATTAAAACGGGGGTATTAAAATCTTGTTAGCTGTTCTTTTAACAGCTTACGGGCAAAATGTATTCTGCTTTTTATAGTGCCTAATGGTTCTTTAAGCATTTCGGCAATTTCGTTGTA
>JAGVCC010000286.1 GCA_020059395.1 Chitinophagales bacterium
CGCACATTAACCACACAGCTATTAGGGTTTGAAGATTTAAATTATAACGTAGTGTATGCACAAATGGGCCGTGGCAAAACAGAACGTGTTGTAGCTTCCGCTATTGGCAATATTGCAGCTACATTGTCTAAATTAAGTATGGATGCCTGCCTGTTCATTAACCAAAATTTTGGTTTTATTTCTTTTCCTGATGAATTAACCACCGGCAGCAGCATTATGCCGCATAAAAAAAATCCGGATGTGTTTGAACTCATACGTTCGCATTGCAACCGTATACAGGCATTGCCCAACGAAATTATTTTAATGACCAATAACCTGCCAAGCGGTTATCAAAGAGATTTACAATTATTAAAAGAACACATTATTCCTGCATTTGAAAATTTAAACAACTGCCTGCAAATGGCAGGTCTTATGCTCAGCAACATCAGCATAAAAAAAGAGTTGCTGGCCGACGAAAAGTATAAATTTTTATTTAGTGTGGAAGAAGTAAACAAACTGGTACTGCAGGGCATGCCCTTTAGAGATGCTTATAAAAAAGTAGGGCTTGATATTGAAGAAGGAAAATTCACTTACTCAACTGCCGTTAACCACACACACGAAGGAAGCATTGGCAATTTGTGTAATGAGCAAATACAACAGCAAATGCAAAACGTTTTAGGAAAGTTTAATTTCGAAAAAACACATAAAGCCATTAAAGAATTGCTGGCTTAATTTTCTGCTAATTCTTTTTTCATTGCTTTTTTGGCAATAGCTAAATCGTAAGCCATTTGCAAACGCAGCCAGTAATCAGCATCAATACCCAATTCTTTTTCTAACTTAAGTGCAATACGGGCACTCACATGACGCTTGCCTTTAAGCAAATCATTAAAGTGCGGGGCAAGCAGTTTTATTTTTTTAGCAAACTCTTTTTGGGTTATTTCCCTTGCACTTATTTCGTCGGCAAGTACTTCGCCGGGGTGCAGGGTAACGTCGGTATAAATCCGCTTGCCTGTTTTATCTATTACTTTGTATGTTGACATAGTTGTGTCTATTCGTAGTGTTTTGACAATTCTTCTATCAGAACTATTTCTACCAAGGTTATCTGGTCATTTTCCAGCCTGAATTCTAATCGGTATTGTTTGTTTACCCGTACAGAATAAAGGCCTTTTTTATCACCTTTTAAGGCTTCAAAATTTAAACTTCTAAACTGACGTAACTGGTGGCTGTTTTCAGCTTGCTCAATTTTAAGAACTGTTTTTTTAAATTGAAGAATTACTTCTTTGCTGTAAACAGGTTTGCTTTTTACAGGTTTAGATACATAAAGATTTTCTAAATATGCATTCGAAAATTTAATTGTCATAAAAACTATCGGGTTTTTTTATACATGTTCAATTCGCCGCATTTATAGAGTTGCCGCCTCTTTTGGTTTTTTTAATCTGTCTAATGCAGCATAAAGCTAACACATATTTTAAAATTACCAAATTTTGGTAACTATATTTTTCTTCCCTTTCCCATTTTCTCTTATCTTTACGCATACTCATTACCAGAAATGCAAAAAAAACGCATTGCTATCTTCGGTTCCACAGGCTCCATCGGCACACAGGCATTAGATGTAATCCGTGCCAACCCGTCATTATTTGAAGTGGAGATACTTACTGCACAAACTAGCGACGAATTATTGGTAAAGCAGGCAATGGAATTTAAACCCAATGCAGTGGTTATTGGTGACGAAGCCAAATATCAAAAAGTAAAAGAAGCGCTGGCCAATACCGATACAAAAGTTTTTGCAGGCGAAGCCGCTTTAGAAGAAGTGGCTGATTTTGACAGTTACGATTTTATGCTGGCTGGTATTGTAGGTTTTGCAGGCCTTAAGCCTACGTTTAAAGCAGTAGAAAAAGGCAAAACCGTAGGCCTTGCCAATAAAGAAACCTTGGTGGTGGCAGGTGATTTGGTAATGCAAAAAGCCATTGAAAAACGCACCCCCATTATTCCTGTAGATAGTGAACACTCCGCCATATTTCAATGCCTGGTGGGAGAAGGAAGAAATAAAATTGAAAAAATTATTCTTACTGCAAGCGGCGGCCCCTTTCTTGGTAAAAAGCCTAACTTTTTGGTAAATGTAAAGCGGGACCATGCACTGCAGCACCCCAACTGGGCAATGGGTGCAAAAATCACTATCGACTCTGCAACGCTTATGAACAAAGGGCTTGAAATGATAGAGGCCAAATGGCTCTTCAATTTACAGCCCGAACAAATACAGGTGGTCGTACATCCGCAAAGCATTATACACAGCATGGTGCAGTTTGAAGATGGCAGCATAAAAGCCCAAATGGGTTTGCCAGATATGAAGCTGCCCATTCAATATGCCATGGCTTTTCCCGGCAGGCTTAAAAACGATTTTCCAAGAATGGATTTCCGCAAGTTTGCCACCCTCAACTTTGACGAGCCCGATGTTAAAACTTTCAGAAATTTAGCCCTGGCAACCGAGGCGCTTTTTAAAGGCGGCAACGTACCCTGTGTGTTAAATGCCGCCAATGAAATTGCCGTGTGGGCCTTCTTACGTAACCGCACCGGTTTTTTAGACATGACAACCATGGTGGAAAAAACCATGCAGCATGTGCCTTTTATAGAAAAACCAACCCTGCAGGAATATTTTGACAGCGACGGCGAAGCCCGTAATTTTGCGGCATCATTAATAAACCTGTAAAAACAGATTTGGGTTACCGGCCTTTGTACTACTATGTAACATCACTACTGTCCCGTTAAGCTATGATGATTGTTGCTGCGATATAGTACAGATAAGGGTTTCAAACAGTTCTTTGATTTTA
>JAGVCC010000333.1 GCA_020059395.1 Chitinophagales bacterium
CTCAATATGAAATACATCTCTTCTTTAGTACTGGCAGCAGCCATCACTTTTTCTTCCTGCAACAGCAGCGAAACAGAAACAACATCAACAACACCAGCCGCCACAGGTAAAGTAGCTGTTAGTGAAAAACCATTCGGTACATTTAATGGCGAAGCCGTTACCGAATATACACTCACCAACGCAGCAGGTATGCAGGTAAGTATTTTAAATTATGGCGGCACTGTTACAAAAATTATTACAAAAGATAAAGAAGGAAAAGACGGTGATGTGATTTTAGGATATGATTCGCTGGCTGGTTATCTGCAAAAGGGCAATCCATATTTTGGTTGCTTAATTGGCCGCTATGGCAACCGCATTGGAAAAGCCACTTTTACATTAGACGGTGCTAAATACACACTGGCAGCAAATAACAATGGCCAAACATTACACGGCGGTAACAAAGGCTACGATAAAGTAATGTGGAAGGCAGAAAAGCAAACCGGCGACAGTAGCATTAAATTAACATACCTGAGTAAAGATGGTGAAGAAGGCTACCCCGGTAATTTAACCATTGCTGTGGTATATACTTTAACTGTAGACAACGGTTTAAATATTGACTATACCGCAACAACAGACAAAGCAACACCGGTTAACTTAACCAATCACTGTTACTTTAATTTATCTGCTGGTAAAGACTCTACTATTTTAGCGCATGAGTTAATGCTGAAAGCAGATAAGTTTACCGAAGTGGATTCAGTGTTAATACCTACAGGTAAACTGCCCGATGTAAAAGGCGGCCCAATGGATTTTACAACTGCCAAAGCAATAGGAAAAGATATTGCAGCAGTTAAAGGCGGTTACGACCATAACTGGGTGCTTAATAAAACAGGCAATTCGTTTGACTTAATTACAACCTTGTATAACCCGGCAAGCGGCCGTTATATGGAAGTGTACACCACCGAACCCGGTATGCAGTTTTACAGCGGTAACTTTTTAGATGGTACATTGACCAATACCAAAAACGGGCAGAAGTATGTATTGCATGCGGGGCTTTGTTTGGAAACGCAGCATTTTCCTGATGGTCCAAATCAGCCTTCTTTCCCAAATACCATTTTAAAACCGGGAGAAACTTACAGGCATACGTCGTTGTATAAATTTTCGGTTAAAACCCCCTCCGCCCCCTAAAGGGGGAACTCATTATGGAGAAGATTGAGTGTTGCGAAGCCGTTGTTGGTCGCCTGACCAACGACAGCAAAAATTAAAAGCAGTAAATATTTTGAAGCGTAATTTTTAATTTAAAGCGAAATCAAAAATGAAAAATAAATTTTTATTAATTGGTTTACTAGCTGCTGGTAGCGTTACTGCCCAGCAAAAAGATTATGCAATTAAAGACATCAACTTTACACAAGTGCATTTGTCAGATAACTTCTGGCTGCCCCGTATTGAAATAAACAGAACGGTTACCATACCTGCAAGTTTTGAGCGTTGCGAAAATACTGGCCGTGTAAAAAACTTTGTAATGGCGGCGGAGAAGAAAGGCAAGTTCTGCACCGTATATCCTTTTGATGATACCGACATTTATAAAACCATTGAAGGGGCTGCTTTTTCTCTGGCTACTCATCCTGATGCTAAGCTTGATAAATATGTTGATTCGTTAATTACTATTGTAAAGTCTGCACAGGAGGCGGATGGGTATTTATATACAGCAAGAACGATTGACCCGTTAAATGTTGGCAGCTGGGTAGGTAAGGAGCGTTGGGAAAAAGAAAGAGAGTTGAGCCATGAATTATACAATGCCGGACATATGTACGAAGCAGCAGCAGCACATTATCTGGCTACTAAAAAAAGAAATTTTTTAGACATTGCTTTAAAAAATGCTGATTTGGTGTGCAGTGTTTTTGGCCCCGGAAAAAAATCGGTGGCACCAGGCCATGAAATTGTGGAAATGGGTTTGGTAAAACTTTTTCGCATTACCGGTAAGCAGGAATACTTAAATACTGCAAAGTTTTTTATTTATGCAAGAGGAAAACATCCTTACGATCCTAAAAGCAACGACTCCTGGAAAAACGGTTCTTATTGGCAAGACCATAAGCCTGTAACGCAGCAGGATGAAGCCGTTGGCCATGCAGTACGTGCTGCATACTTATACGCTGCCGTTGCAGATGTGGCTGCAATGACGGGTGATGACAGCCTGCGTATTGCTATTGACAAAATTTGGGAAAATGTAGTAAGCAAAAAATTATATGTGCAGGGTAGTATTGGTGCAAAAGGTGATGGCGAACGCTTTGGTGGTAATTATGAATTGCCTAATAACACTGCCTATAATGAAACCTGTGCAGCCATAGCAAACGTGTACTGGAACCAGCGCATGTTTCAATTGCATGGAGACAGTAAATACATTGATATACTGGAACGCACTTTATACAACGGTTTAATTTCTGGAATAGGATTAGATGGTAAATCATTTTTTTACACCAATGCAATGGAAGTACGCAATGGTTTTAATCATAACGATATTGAAAGGGAACGCAGTGGCTGGTTTACCTGCAGTTGCTGCCCCACCAATGTTTGCCGCTTTGTACCAGCAGTGCCGGGTTATATGTATGCACAAAAAGATGATAACCTCTATGTAAACCTTTTCATCAGCAGTACTGCGGATGTTGTAATGAATGGCAAACCGCTGCAAATAATTCAAAGCAATAATTATCCGTGGGAGGGTAATTTAAATTTTAAAATAAACACCGCAAAAGCCAATACATTTAAAATGCTGGTGCGTATTCCCGGTTGGGTAATGAATACTGCTGTGCCTTCGGACTTATATAAGTTTACAACCAACAACAGCAACAAGCCTGTAATAAAAGTAAACGGGCAGGAAGTTACATACGAAATACAAAACGGCTATGCTGTAATTAACCGCAGCTGGAAAAAAAATGATGTAATGGAAGTGCTGCTGCCTATGGAAGTAAAAAAAGTGATTACAAGCGAAAATGTAAAAACAAATGCTGGCAAAGTGGCGCTGCAGCGTGGCCCCATAATGTATTGTGCAGAGTGGGTAGATAATGATGGCAAGGCAGGCAATATTATTATTCCTGCTGCGGCAAACTTTACCACTGAGTTTAAGCCTGCATTGCTAAATGGAGTGATGACGCTTAAAACAGAAGTACCTGTTGTAAATATTAAAAATGACGAAACTATTTTTACTGAAAAGAAAACGGTTACCGTTATTCCTTATTACAGTTGGGCAAACAGGGGCAAGGGAGAAATGACGGTTTGGTTTCCAACAAAAATAAAAGATGTGGAATTGATAAGTGCGCTGGAAACAACGCAGCCAAAGAATTAGTTATTTAACACTTTAAACATGATTTAAAATGATTAAAATACTTTTCATTTTGTTTTTTTTGTCGGGGTCATTTTGCAGCTTTTCACAAGAAAAGTGGGCATCTGGTAAAAAAGATACCATTTTGGAGAATACTGACTTTAGGCAAAAAGATACTTCATTTTGGATTTATAATTTAAGACAATTACGGGATGCGGTTTATACTTCAAATAAAGTAAAAGCAAAAATCTTCTTTAACTTTCCTTTTAAAAGTGAGGGTAATGAAATATGGTATTTGGTTTATTCAGATAATGAAAAAGCGATTGAGAAAATAAAACATCCGTCCAAACCATTTACTGAAAAAGATTTTGAGACGCATTTTGCAAAAATATTTCCGAAACAATTGACAAAATGTTTTCTAAAAATTAAACTTGAAACCATTTTAAAAAACGGTCAGGCTGAAAGTGAGATTATAAAAGAGGGGAATGCCACGTACAAACTTTATATAACTTATGATAAAATCCTGAGAACTTTTGAATTGAATTTAGCAACTAATACACTGTATAAAATTTCTGATAGTGAATATGAACCGGCTGAAGCAAATTATATTTACAGGTTTAAAGTTTTAAAGAATGGACATATAAAATTTCAAGAGTTTTTAATGGCGGGATAGATCTGCAGTTGTTGTATGTGGCCTGATCTATAACTACGCATAGATAAAAGTTGAATTGAGAAATGCAGTTGAAGAGTGCGACGCAACAATGCCGCTATGAAAAGCAAACGCTGGTAACAAAAACTATTAATAACATAAATAATCCCCGTTGGGGTAAATAACATGAACAAAAATATAAACACAAAAGGGCTGGAAGTTTGGTTTGCCACCGGTAGCCAGAATTTATATGGCGAAGAAACATTAAAGCAGGTGGATAAACACTCTGCAGAAATTGTAAAGAGTTTTAACGCTGCAGGAACCATACCGGTTAAAGTGGTTTTTAAGCCCGTTTTAAAATCTACAGAAGAAATTTACAATCTGATAATTGAAGCCAATGCATCTGCAAAATGTATTGGTATCATTACATGGATGCACACTTTTTCTCCTGCTAAAATGTGGATTAATGGCCTTAAGATTTTACAAAAACCATTGCTGCACCTGCACACACAATTTAACCGTGATATTCCGTGGGCAGATATTGATATGGATTTTATGAATCTGAACCAATCGGCTCATGGCGACCGTGAGTTTGGTTTTATGATGAGCCGTATGCGCATGAACCGTAAGGTGGTGGTGGGCCACTGGCAGGATAAAAATGTAGTGGCACAAATTGCAGGCTGGAGCCGTGTGGCATTAGGCTGGAACGACTGGCAGGGTGCCAGGTTTGTGCGCTTTGGTGATAACATGCGTTATGTGGCAGTTACCGATGGCGATAAAGTGGAAGCAGAATATAAATTTGGCTTTAGTGTAAACACACATGGCATTGGTGATTTGGTTGGATACATTAATGGCATTAAAGAAACTGCTGTAACAAAACTGTGCGATGAATATGCGGAGCTGTATAAACTGATGCCATCATTAAAAAAGAATGGCAATCAGCATCAGAGTTTACGGGATGCTGCAAAAATTGAATTGGGAATGCGTAAGTTTTTGGTGGATGGTAATTACAAAGGTTTTTCAGATACGTTTGAAGATTTGCATGGCATGAAACAATTGCCGGGCATACCATCACAACGATTAATGGCAGATGGTTATGGCTTTGCCGGCGAAGGCGACTGGAAAACTGCGGCATTGGTAAGAGCTATGAAAGTAATGGGTGCAGGCTTGCCCGGTGGTAATTCTTTTATGGAAGATTATACCTATCATTTTGAGCCGGGTAACGAATTGGTATTGGGTAGCCACATGCTTGAAATTTGCCCAAGCATTGCCAACGGCAAACCAAGCTGCGAAATTCATCCGTTAGGCATAGGAGGGAAGGCAGACCCTGTGCGTTTGGTGTTTAACGCCGGTGCCGGTGCTGCATTAAATGCCTCACTGATGGATATGGGCAACCGGTTCCGTTTATTAGTAAATACTGTTGATGCTGTAAAGCCACAAAATGAGTTACCAAAATTGCCGGTGGCAAGAGTATTATGGAAGCCGCATCCTAACATGAAAGATGCTTTGGCTGCATGGATTTATGCAGGTGGCGCACACCATACCGGCTACAGCCAAAACCTTACTGCAGAAAACATGCAGGATTTTGCAGAGATGGCCGGAATTGAATTTGTTTTAATCGGAAAGGATACGAATCTTTACAATCTTAAGAATGAGCTGCGCTGGAATGATGCAGCGTTTAAATAAACCAACAATTATTAATAATTAAAAATCAAGACTTGCTATGAATGGACTTTCAGGATTAGATACACTCGTCTTTGTCATCTATTTTGTTTTAGTGGCAGGGTACGGTTTTTGGGTGTACCAAAAAAAGAAAAAAGCATCGGTATCTGCTTCGCATGATTATTTTTTGGCAGAAGGCTCCCTTACCTGGTGGGCTATTGGGGCATCGTTAATTGCATCCAACATTTCTGCTGAGCAGTTTATTGGCATGAGCGGTAACGGTTATTTTGTAGGTATTGCTGTGGCAGCTTACGAATGGATTGCAGCGCTGGCGTTAATAATAATTGCAGTGTGGTTTATGCCGGTGTATCTTAAAAATAAAATTTACACCATGCCGCAGTTTTTAAAACAGCGGTATAACGAAACGGTGTCTCTTATTATGGCGGTGTTTTGGCTACTGCTGTATGTGTTTGTAAACCTTACATCAATATTATACCTTGGTGCTATTGCCATAAGCGGATTAATAGGGCCAGAATATTTACACCTTGTTATGATAGGGCTTGCTGTATTTGCATTAATTATTACACTGGGTGGTATGAAGGTGATTGGTTATACCGATGTAATACAGGTGGCCGTATTAATTATTGGAGGCTTTGCCACTATTTATTTTGCTTTAACTATTGTAAGCGAAAAATTTGGTTTAGGCCGTGATGCTATTGCAGGTTTTAAAACATTGATGGCACAGGCGCCAGACCATTTCCACATGATTTTGCAAAAACCTACTGCAGCTTCTTCGCAAGAAGATGTAAACAAATATTTGATTTTACCCGGTATTGCCATGTATTTTGCTGGCCAGTGGATTGTGAATTTGAATTACTGGGGATGTAACCAGTACATTACACAAAGGGCATTGGGTGCCGATTTACAAACTGCCCGTAAAGGTATTTTGTTTGCAGGCTTCTTAAAATTACTGATGCCTATTATTGTAATGCTGCCGGGTATTGCTGCGTATGTACTGCATCAAAATGGTGAGCTGCAAAAAGAAATGATAGGGGCAACAGGTACCGTTAATCAGGATAATGCCTATTCAGCCATACTTAGCTTTTTACCATCCGGCTTAAAAGGGCTTTCAATTGCGGCGCTTACGGCTGCTATTGTAGCATCGCTTGCAGGTAAGCTAAACAGTATATCCACCATTTTTACGCTGGATATTTACATGAAGTATTTTAAAAAGAAAGATGCAGCAACTGAAGGCGAGGGAGCAGAAAAAAATATGGTATGGATAGGAAAAATTGCAGCGTTGGTTTCTATTGCCATTGCTGTAATTTTTGAGTGGAAAGACATGCTGGGAATAAGCGGCGAAGGTGGTTTCACTTTCATTCAAAAATATACCGGCTTTATAAGCCCGGGTGTGTTTGCCATGTTTATACTCGGTATGTTCTGGAAACGTACTACCGGTGCTGCAGCCGTTGCTGGTTTATTAACCGGCTTTTTACTGGCCATTTTCTTTAACAGCTTTGCGGTAGATTTATTAGGGCACGAAAATATTTTATACACTGCCTTTAAAAATAAAGATGGGGTGTATGAAATTCCGTTCTTAATAAATATGGGCTGGGCTTTCTTCTTTACCATGGTGGTAATGATAGGCATCAGCCTTGCAGGGCCAAAAATTAATCCTAAAGCTTTTGCGCTGGATAAAGAAATGTTTAAATTGAAACCAGCTGTTATAGCAATGATTGTAGCCACACTGTTTATACTGGCTGCACTGTATGTTAAGTTTTGGTAAGTAAGTAAACCACTTTGAATATTTTAAAACAGCCGGTAGCAATACCGGCTGTTTTTTTATTGCGTAATTGATGAATGTAATTATTTGTTCTGATAGTTTTTTGTGGTGATAGTATTTGTGGCGGTTGCGAACAGAAAACAAGTTTTCGTTTAAATCATAAATAACTCAATTATAATAAACAGGAGTACTAAAACTGTCATCCCAAGTGTAATAAAATACAAAGGGAAATATACATAATTGTTCATGCTTCTGTTTAGTAGCTCAAGTAATAACACAATTATCGACAGCATAATACTAATTATTAGAAGATATACTTGGCTCTTCTTAGTAGGGAGTTGGCCAATATTACGAAAAGTATCTTCATTGTCAGATTTAAACTGAATGCCCACAGGCATGCCTATAAGTTTACTTGAAAATATTTTTATAGTATCATTATATTTTAAGGCATCATTAATGCTTTTTGAAACTTCGTATTTACATTTGTCTGATGTATGTATAAAGTAATTCCGATAACTGGTATTCTCCGCATTAGTTACTTTTGAGCTAAACCTCATTAATACAACCGTTTTAATTTTAGCTGGAAAAACAAATGCGTCTCCTAAAAGAATTGCACACAGCACAATATTTAAAAGGAGTACTGTTTTGCTAATCTGCATTAAAAAGATATTGTATCAGTTATATAAATAAGGTGGTGTTTATTAAATGATGCTTCAGTTGTATACTTAAAAAACAGTTTTTTAATAAATACTGTACGTCATTCCTTTTATTGTTTTAAACAATACCAGCCCGTTTGGAAGTTTTGTGAATTTTATTTTTTTATCATTGCTCATAATCTTTAATCCGGGTTTATCTTCAATGGTGCACATTTCCCCGGCTTTTGATAATATGTTTAACCGGGTTACTGTTTTATTTTTCCATTCAAAATCCAGTTCAAAAGCACCTCTTGCACAAACGCCTTTAAAAGATCCTTCATTCCATTCATCGGGTAATGCAGGTAATAATTTAATAAACCCGTCATGCGACTGCATCAGCATTTCGGTAATGGCTGCTGTTACACCAAAATTACCATCCACCTGTAACGACCTGCCGCACAATGCAAACATGGAGGTGCAGCTCTGTTCATTTAAATAGCCCTTGTAAATTTTATTAGCCCGGTTGCCATCATTCAGCCTTGCCCACAAGGCCATCTTCCATGCACGTGAAAAACCTGTGGACGCATCACCTCTTTCTTCTAATACTTTTTTGTAAGAGGCAATCAAAGCTGGTGTTCTTTTTTCGTACAAAATCTTTCCCGGGTATAACCCATACATGTGTGAAAAATGGCGGTGATTTTTTTCTAACGATTTCCAGTCATCTGCCCATTCCTGCAACGAACCATCTCTCCCTATTTGTGGCGGCACCAGTTTTTCCCTTGCCGCTTTTACCCTCTCTGCAAATGCGCCGTTGTTGCCTGTAATGATTGAAGCTTCTAAATAATATCCAAACAGGTCGTACAAAATCTGCATGTCGATGGATGAACCGGCACAAATGGTAGTGCCTTCTCTGTATCCGCCGGTTACTTCATCAAAATAAGGTTTGTTTCCACCACCATCAGGAAAGTTTTCAGGTGATGTGGACGGATTGGTAACTAACCATTTTCCGTTGGGATGCGGTACCAGAAAATCTATAAAAAATTGTACCGAGCCTTCAATAAGTGGATAGGTTTCTTTTAAAAAAATGGTATCCCTGGTATAAGCAAAGTGCTCCCATATATGCGTACAAAGCCATGCGCCGCCTGTAGTAAATGTGCCCCAGGTTGGGCCATCCATTGGTGCTGCCACCCGCCATATGTCGGTATTTTGATGAAGTACCCATCCTCCGGCACCATAATGTTCTTTTGCAACCTGTGTGCCTTGGTCGGTTAATTCCTTTATCATTTGTACCAATGGCATTGCACATTCAGAAAGATTGCTGCTTTCTGCTGGCCAGTAATTCATTTGGGTGTTAATGTTGGTGGTGTATTTTGAATCCCAGGACGGATTCATATTGTCATTCCATATGCCCTGCAGGTTAGCAGGCTGTGTTCCGGGTCGTGAGGATCCTATCAGCAGGTAGCGGCCAAACTGGTAGCTCAGCGCTGCCATACTTGGGTCAGGTGCCGACTGAATTTTTTTTACCCTTTCCGGAGTAGGTAAAAAAGAACTGACGGTGTTGGGCAGCTGCAGCAAAACCCGGTTGAAATATTTTTTATAATCCGCAACAGCCGAATCTAAAATAGTATTATACGGTTTACCTTCTATACTTTTTAAATAATTGTCCACCCGCAGATGAGGATTTTCGCTTACATCTTTATAGTTTATAAAATTGGTTGCGGCAGTAAAATAAAGCGTTACAGCATTGGCATTTTCAATTACCAGATCAACGCCATCAGTTTTCATGCTGCCGCCTTCGGGTATGGCTTTTACCCTTGCTTCGTATCTTAACTTTCCTTCTATGCCTAAATAATCCGTCGACTTTCCGGTGAGCACTAATCCATCATTGCCCAACGGATCCATCTTAAAATAATCTGTACCGTAATTGGAATGTGCCTGGTTTCTTTCGCCTCTTAAATTGGCAGTAAAAGATATACTGCCGGGTTTGTCAGCCGTAATACGCACCACAATTACCTGGTGAGGAGCAGAAGCAAAAACAGAACGCTGGTAGGTAACCCCGTTAGCAGCATAACTTACTCCTGCAATACCATCGTCAAGATTCAGCCATCTTTTATAATTGATAACACCGTCCTGATTTTTAAAAAATAAATGCAGGTTACCAAGGGGCTGGTATTTCATTTGTTCAACAGGGTAGCCCATTAACTTTCTCCCAAATAAATTATGAGCAGCCAGATACTTTTCTTCAAACACTAATTTTTGAATTTCGGGGAATACCTTATAACCGCCTTTTACAACTGTAGAATAGGGCCCTCCCGACCAATAGGTTTCTTCATTTAGCTGTATGTGTTCTTCACTGTTTTTACCAAATATCATGGCTCCCAGGCGCCCATTGCCAACCGGCAGAGCATCTTCCCATTTTTTTGCAGGCTCGGTATACCACATTAATGTTGCAGGGTTAAAACTGCGGGCAGTAATACTGCCTGAAATATCTTTTTGCTGTGCAAAAAGGGTTGCTGTAAAAAAACAACATGCCAGTACCAAAAAAGAATTGCAGCGGTGTCTCATAAAAAATAGTGCTTTTAAAAATGATAAGCCTGTTAGTTAACAACCTGTTTGGTACTGTAAGTTTATACATTTATTTTGAATTATTGCAGCGGTAACTTTTTAACCTGCTGTATAGTTGCGCTGCAGGGTATTATTAGTATGAATTTTTTTCGGAAAAAGGCAAGAGGTAGAAGTAAATAATGATTACATTATTTGTAAATAGTAAAACACCGTATATTTAAAAATATTATAAAATTCGCCTGAAAAAAATAGCTGCGGAAAAGGACTCCTTATTTTCAGCATTTCAAAAACGACAATACCAGCAATTAATGTAATTGTACATAATTAAACAGCACTGTTTTATGGCAGTACTGTTTTTATGCTAACTCAAAAAATATTCATCTGTGTATTATGTATTCTTACTTTGCAATACCAAGCATATTACAAACTGTTTCGTACGGTGTTGTTTGCAGGTTAATACTGTAATTATATCCAGGCAAATTTATTTGCGATACATTGACACTGGTGCCAGCACTGCGGCCACCCGATACTAAACCGGGAATAAGAATGTAACGATACTCCAAACTTTGCGGCAAATTTATTAATACTGGCTGCCCGGGGTACGATTCAGGAATACTTGAGTTAAACCTACAGGTGTTAAAAGTATGACGGTACACAAAAATTTTTTGCAGGTTATATACACAGTTAATGGTGTTAGTAGCGCCGCCGGCATCACTGGTATAAGGGAGGGCATAAGGGCCAATACTGCCTACTCTGAAATAAGTAATCATTACACCTTGATTTAAAATTGTTGTTGATAATGATGGTGCATTTAAATGACGTATCCTCAGGCAAGTGCCATCTATGGTAGTATCTCGGCTGGCGTAAGGCGATGTAATCCACGGTGAATAAATTACCTGTGCCGGCGTACCTGCATTACCTTGTGGCCCAGCTGGCCCTGTCGCACCGGCGGGACCAATTAAAGAAGTAGGAATGCCCCAGCCAGCCGGACCTTTAGGGCCATAAAGTGCTTTAGCAGTTACATCAATATAAAAATCGCCTGCATTGCCAATAGCTGCAGTTGGTGCGCCTGCACCATTTAAAGTGCTTTTGCCTGGCAATCCTTGCGGACCTACTAAGGCAAAGCCAGCTCCCCAACTATTGTCATTTCTCGGCCCCCACAAAACATGGCCAACGGTATCAATAAAGTAATCGCCTCTTTTACCAATGCTGTTTGATGGAATGCCAGCACCAGATAAAACAGTGGAGCCATTTTCGCCGGGGTCGCCTTTTTGACAACCTGTGAATATGCCAGATAGCATAGTTAAAATGATGAGTACTGATAAATAATTTTTCATTTTTTTTTGCTGTAAAAGTAAACGCTTAAAGAAGTAATTAAAATACCGGAATGGAGTGATTTTTTAGCTGTAACCGGCGTAAATATGCCGGGATTAGTTTGCGTGTATGGGTATTTGTGCTTTTGCACACGGTAAGTCTTTAGTGTTGCATTTGTTTTATCGCAATACGGCGTTTACTGGACTGTAATGCTGTGTATATCGACAAATAGCTCCTGAGACAAGAGACAGCCCAAGAGAGTTTTTTTATTTTATATTTACACAGTAAACTATCAACAGCTCCTGATAATGTAAAACCTTGCCTGTAATGCCAATAAAAAAAAGTATCCCTTTTTCCCAGCTGTTAAATGCCTTTAAAAAGCAGTTACACAGCAAAAAAAATGATAAGGTGCCTAAAATTATTCTGGTTATTTTGGCTAATACACTTGATAAAGTGCTAAGTAAAGATTGTGAAAAAGATATTAAAACCATAACAGCAACCTTTAAAAAATTGCCAGTCATTTTGACGTAGCTTTTTGCAGTATTCTGGTTGCAAACACACATTATAAGTGGAATAATTTACTGGATGCAATAAATGCAATTGACATTAATAATCATTCCACCTTCGACAGCCAAATCGTTTTCTACTATACCGGTCATGGCTTTAGTTATCCAAAAGATAACTACAATAATTTTCCTTAATTAGATTTAAGACCACCGTATAAAAAAGCAAAATTGACTGATGTTGACTTTATCAAAAAAAACACCATTAATTTAAAAGTGATTTTTTGTATGCTCCGCATTCAGGGTTGCCGGGTTAATATTGCTATTGCCGATTGCTGCCACACAAAAGTGCCATTTAAACAGCAAGCAGATAGTGATGATGTGATGTTTGGCTTTCCATTGCCACCTAAAATTAAAAAAATAACAAAGGCTGTTTTTACAGACGATAAAAATGAGATTGCAATTTTGGTTGCATCCTCACAATTAGGCCAGCCCGCAATAACAGACAGCGGCAGTATTTTTACAAATTTTTTTGCAAAAGCCATTTACGATCTTCTGGAAACTTATCCCAGAGGCGATGCTTATATACCCTGGGTAAAAATTTTAAAACAAACATCTGCCCGGGCATTTAAAGAAAGTAAAGGCTACGATATTGGTAATGGAAAACCCGGAAAGCAAAAAGCCATTTTCCAGGTGTATTCAGACAGATACCTGAATCCTGAAAATGAAAAAGGGGAGTAAGGATTATAGAAAGTGCTTTCTCATTTGCAAGTGTATGCTGCAGTAAAA
>JAGVCC010000032.1 GCA_020059395.1 Chitinophagales bacterium
ATGGCAGCAACGCATTAGGCAGCCTTACATATTCTTCGCAAGACAGTTTTCGAATTTATAACAATGATATAAGGTGCAATACCAGAGGTAGCCAGTTAGATGGTGAGCCTATAAAATTCGACCCTGCATTTTGGGGCTTCAGTCGTTATACAAAAATTTACAACAACGTATTAAAGGCACGTACACAAACTGATTTTAATCATGCCAATATTCATTTTGATTTTGCGATTGAATTAGGTTACGAAAAAGAATTGGAGATTTACGATAACGATATTGAAGGTAGTATTGATAATAACTGGCTGTATAAAGAGACTAATTACAGCATGTGGGTACACGATAATAAAATACGTACTAAACAATTTTATACCGAAGGTTATGCAGCAGGAATAGTGTTAGAGTTTGATGTGTACGATTGCATTGTTGAAAACAACACTATAGATAGTGCTATGCAAGGCATTTACTTTTCTATCCGTAACAACTGCTATATAAAAGATGTTGTTATTAGAAATAATAAAATTACCAACGCTGGGCAAAATATTGTTTACAACAATGCAAACGGTATGCTGCTTGGTGCTTACGTTGATGCCATTGGAGTAAACTATGAAAACATTTTAATTGAACATAACACTGCATCAGCCTGTCAGGCGGGTGGTATTGTTAAGCCCCAATACGGCATGTGTTTTCAGGGGGCAGACACCATTAATGGATTAACCGTTAGAAACAATATTTTAAATGGTGTAATAACCGACCAAACATTAATGGTAAAGCCCATTGCAATTGTAACTAATTCTACGTTTAGTAATAACGTTACTTACGGCGGCAATTTCAATGCAATATTTAGCAACTGGCAAGGCACGTTAACGCTACCTTCAGGCCAGGGTAATGTTTTTTCCGGAAATTGGGAGGGTACGCAAAACCCAAATTTTAATGCTAATTATGAAGTACAAAACCCGGCGTTAATCAACGCAGGTACAGATGGCTTAACTATAGGCTATAATGCAGGAGGTGGTGGCGGTGGCGATGTACTACCGCCCACAGTAATAAGCACCAACCCGGTAAACAATGCAACCGGTGTGCCAGCAGGAGCTTATAACATTGTTATCACTTTTAATGAGGCTATGAATGCCGCCACGCTTAACAGTGCTAATATTACCGGCATTAGCGGCACGTTTACCACTGGTGCAGATTATGTAAGCATTAATGCAGTGCTGCTGCCTAACGCAGAGTACACCATTACCATTGCAGGTGTGCAAGATGCAGCAGGCAATACTATTGCTGCGCCTTATGTGTTTTCATTTACCACCGGTGCTGCGCCGGTGTATTACGATAAATTTAGAACAAGGATGAAAAACAATTAACCATGGCATATCATTTTGACCCACATAAACGTGGCACCACTTTTTTAGGGCATGATTTTGAATTAACAGAGGAAGATAATACCCCTGTTAGTTTAATTGGCGCAAGCATTAAAATGCAGGTGCGTAAAAGTGCTGAAACGCCTGTGGTGTTGGAGTGGAAGACTGCTGACGGCAGTATTGAAATAATGGGAGCCAGCAACAACATTATACACCTGCATGCAAAAAGTGCTGCAGCTATGAATATTGAGCCCGGTAAATATGTGTATGATGTAATGGTAACAGATGCCGATGGTGTGCGTACTCCTTATGTTGAAGGATTTTTTACAATAATAAACGCCGTAACCCGTGACTAGAGTAATTGTACATCCACCAAAAAAAATTGTGGTGACGGTAACGCCGCCAGTACCTAAATTAATAAGTGTAACGGCAGCCCCTACAGGTAAGCCGGGGTTAAAGGGAGATAAAGGCGATAAAGGCGATGCCGGTGGTTTATTGCCAGATACTATAATTGACTGTGGAATTATTTTTTAACAATATAATTTTTTAAAATGCCCAATGCTATTCAATTTAAAAGAAAAACAACAGCTGGCGCTCCAGCGTTAGGCCAGTTATTAGTGGGAGAGATATGCCTAAACACACAGGAAAATGCTATTTACTGGAAAAAAGATGCAGCCACTATTATAGGGCCTATTACCGTAACGGGTGGTGGCGATATGAATAAACTGGTGTATGACAGCGATGACGACGGAAAGGTAAATGCAGCGGTAACAGCAGACCAGCTTGGTGGCGTGGCTGCCGCATTATATGCAGTGCTGGCAAGCCCTGCGTTTACGGGAGTGCCCACTGCGCCAACAGCTGCAGGAGGTAATAACACCACACAAATTGCCACAACGGCTTTTGTAAAAACTGCATTGGATAATTTAATAGCTGGCGCACCCGGTGCATTAGACACGTTGAATGAATTTGCCGCCGCATTAGGAAACGATGCAAATTTTGCAGCCACCACCGCAGCATCTTTGGCCGGTAAGCTTGATGCTAACAGCACCATTGACTGCGGCACAATAGCATAACATGAGTAATTCATTACAAATAAAACGCAAAACCACCGCCGGGGCACCTGCACCCGCCACCCTGCAAACGGGAGAGCTGTGTTATGTACTGCCCGATAAAAAACTGTATGTAAAAAATGACGACAATACAGTAACGCAAGTAAACCAGATAATTACCAGCGGCACCGCCGCCCCTGCCGGTGGCAACGATGGCGATATTTATTTACAGTATACCCCTTAAAAAAATAAAATGTTAGAAGATTTAAACGCAGTTTATAAAAGCCTTGCCAATAACAGCAGCCGCATAGTAATTGACAAAGCCACGGTAACCGCTCAGGTCGCTGGCGGCTATGCCTCTATGTGGCGCAGTACTGGTTTTCCTGCACAGGCTGCAATACCAACAGCGGCGGTGGTGCCTACTAAGGGCACATTAGGCGCTATGGGGTTTGACAACCAGGCGGCACCCGTTACCAGCTATTTAAACTGGATGTATGCAATATCCAGCAATAATGCGCAAAGCTTTGAGATACACGACCGTGTGGCACACATGGGCGGGCTGGTGTTAAACATTACCACATCGCAAGCCACTGCCAACATGGATGTGCTTACGCTGGGCGTGGTGGCAGATAGAATAGGCGATGCTAATTACGGTGATTTGCAATGGTGGTTGGAAGTGTACACCGCTGGTGGTGCTACGGCAAGTAACGCAACTATTAACGTTACATATAACGATGGCACTACCGGTAATTTAAACGTGTTGGCCGTGGGCGGCACATTGGGCGCAGGCCGTATGTTGCCGTTAATACCGTTAATACCAACGGCGCAGCAGGGTAAGATTATCCGTGGTATTAACAATGTAATTTTATCAGCCTCCACCGGCACGGCGGGCAACTTTGGTTTTACCTGCACCCGGCCACGTACTGCACAAGCCACCGAAATTGCTAATAAAATACAAACATTAAATTGGGCACAACTGGGTGCCCCGCAGATACCTAACGATAGCTGTTTAATGTTGGTTATTCCTTGCAATACAACAAGCACCGGCACCATAAGAGGAGGTGGTAAAATTGCTCATGGATAAATTTTACAGATATTTTCCCGATGCTGAAACGGCTAATGCTGCGCTGTACCAAACAGGGCAGGCAGCAACCATTTTTAATAATGAATTTTTTGATGCAGCACCGGCACCATCTGGCAATACCTTTTTTATAAAAATTGCCGGAGCCTGGAAACAAGCTACAGGATTTGTAAAAGTGGCTGGCAGTTGGAAACCTTTTTCACCCAAAATAAAAATTGGCGGGCAATGGATGTAAAACAAACTTTTATTACAAGAGCCCTTACCGAGTATAACGAACGCACCAGCCGTGCCATGAAGGTGCTGGCGCAAAAATATAAAGTGGGTGTAACGGGCAACGGTGTACGCAGCATTGCTTACACCGTTGCGGCCAGTGGCAGCGGTGCGGTTAGTAATTTAAGTTTTAAAGAGTACCTGCGATTTGTAGATATGGGTGTGGGCCGTGGCCATCCGCTGGGTGGGCTGGCAAAAACAAAAGTGGTGTTGCAGGCGCAAAAAAGAGAAGGCGAAGCCTTTGTGAAAGACCGCACATTTAAGCCCCGCAAAATGTACAGCAAGCCAGCCTATGGTAATTTAACTATACTGCATAATCAGGTGTTGTATGGCTATACAGAGGAGGCACGCAACAGCATTATAAACGAATTAAAGCAAGCAAATGGAAATAATATTAGTTAAGCAGCCACATGAAATTAGTTTTACCGGAAATGCTATGCCGTACAGCTTTAGTGTTTTTCCTTATGGCAGTAATGAGCGTAGCCAGGACATTAGACTGATTGTAAAAGTAATGGTGGAGCTGGCCTTTAACAGCGGTATTTTTGCAGAGGTAAAAAGCCAGCAGTTTTTTCCTAACGATGCCGGCATGGTGAATTTTGATGTAAAAACTTTGGTTGACCCCTACCTGGAATATTACACACCCCGTACCACATTGGGCCGACCTGTGCAGGCACTGCAGCAGCGTAAACGCTACCGCATAGATTATCTGTTGCAAAAAGATGGCCTGCCCGTGGGCAGCTTTAACAGCAGCGATATTTTGTTTGCGCTAAAAGGTGGCCTTGCTTATGATGAATGGCACCCTGTTTTGTTTTTTGAACAACAGATTTTAGCCAATAAAATGCCCCTGCATTTTAACAGTGGCCGTGAAAAATATTTTGCACACGATTTTAAATTTTTATACTGGCTGTACCCATACGCTGACAATGCGCAGCAAACGGTGTATTTAGATGTGCTGCTTAATGACAACAGCACTTTAAACTATGCCGTACCCAAAACAATTTTTGGCGGAAAATGGAGTGTGTTTTGCTGCCCCATTGGTATAAACCAGCTGGGTATTGATATACCAGCAGGTTTGTTTGCCGTAAGTGTTACAGTAAGTGTACGCAGTGGCGTTACTGTAATAGTAGCACCCTTTACTTACTACCTTTTACAACAGCATATTTACGCTGCAAAACAATTGCTTTACCGCAACAGCCTTGGCGGTATAGAAACGCTTACCCTGCGTGGGCAGGTAGATTTTGAGGCTGATTTTACCAAGCAGCAGGCGCAGCAAACCGTGCCACCGGCCAGCTACAGCAATTTAATTTTATCGGCACAACAAACAGACAGCAGCGGCACAGAGCAACAGAAGTTTAAAGCCGATACTGGTTTTATTACCCGTGCCGCTGCGGACAAAATGCGTGACCTTTTTTTAAGCACCGAAAAATATGAGTACGATGGAAAGCTGTACCCGGTGAGCATCTTAACAAAAAACACCAAATTTTTTACCAATAAAGACCAGCTTATAAGTTTATTGGTTGAGTGGCAACGGGCATACGTAAACGAATTTTATACGCCTGCCCATTTATTACAAGCAGCGGCCTGCCCTGCGGTGGAGCGGTTTAGCGTTAAACAAATAAACAAGCGGCTGCTGCAAATAATGTACGCCTGCCAAATACCTTACGATATGGTGCAGGTGGAAGTAACCACCAGCGGCGGCACCGAAAACTTTACTTACCTGGGCAATGCCCGAACGGTGAGGCAGCAGTTTAACAACCCGTTGGTGGCAGGTACTGAAAATATTACAGTGCGTTGCCGCACCGTGTGCAATGCCGATGCCGACCCTATGGATGTGGGGCCGTGGAAAACGATTAACCTGGATATAAACGCTAACAGCCTGCCCATTGCCAACGATGATTATTTTGTTTTGCCCGTGGGCCACAATGCACCAGTGGTGCTTGCTGGTAATGTGCTGGCAAATGATAGTGACCCTGATGGCGACGCTATTGAAGTGATACCAGTAGTTGCACAAGCTACTAACGACGGCGGTACTATAAGCATTGCTGCCAATGGTGTGGTAACTTACCAACCGCCAACCAGCGCCTACACGGGGCAGGATTATTATGACTACAACATACGGGAAACGCCTGTAGGTACAGCCGTGCCGGTTAGGGTGTACGTAAACGTTGGTAGCACCAGCGGCTTGGTGTATGTGAAAAAAGTGGAGCGGAATATAAGCACTATTTACAGCGGATTTATACAAACCGTTAGCGGTGAAATTTGGTTTGATTTTTTTAGCGACCCGGCAGGCACTGTGCCCCTTGATGTAACTACCCTTGGAGTAAATGTATTGTATGACCACCGCACCGATACGGAGAGCGGTTGCGTACCTACCAGCGTAACCAATGCCTTGAACATTGCAGGTGGTGGCACACAGGTAAAAGTGTATGAAGGCACTATTACCTATGAAGAGCTGGATCCGCTGGGAGGTTGCAGGCCTTATTATGAGGCGCATTTTTTTAGTATAACACCCAATTCAGCGTATATAATTATTTAGAGTTTCCATTTTTTGCAGATTTAAGCCCGGCTATTCTTAGCGGGGCTTTTTTTTTAAAAACTAAGTGTCCTTTACCACCCCCTGTTTGGTTGGCACATTTGTACATCTCAACCCTTGTAAAATGAGTGTACGTACCGATGTTGTAAACCTTATTGTGAATGTAAATGGCAACCAAAGCCAGGCACAACTGAATGAGCTGCGCAAGAAAGCCGCTGATATTAAACTGCAGATGCAGGGCCTTGTAAAAGGCACTAAAGATTATGTGGCTGCTGCGGCTGAATTAAAGAAGGTAAACAGCGACATGGATGCGCTGAAAAAAACCATTGGCATTACATCCCTTAGCCAAAAAGAACTGGTGGCAGAGCTGAATAAGCTAAAAGCTTTGAAGGGCAGCGTGGCGCCATTTACCAAAGAATTTAAAGAACTGGACAGCCAGATAAAAGCGGTAGATAAAAGGCTGTATGATGTGAGGAATGGGGTGCAGGGCTTTGCCTCCTTTTTTAGTAAAATAAAAGATGAGGTAAAACAGTTTGGCGTGGTGGCCGCTGGTTACCTGGGCTTTCAGTTTATAACCAGCCAGTTTAGCAACGTAATAAGGGGCGCAGGCCGCACCAGCGACCAGCTTACCGACCTGCAACGCAGTACCGGCCTTACTGCTGCGGAGGTAAAAAAACTGAATGACGAGTTTAAAGAATTTGATACCAGAACGGCTACGGATAAACTAAGAGATATTAGCATTGTAGCGGCCAGGCTTGGTGTTGATAAAGACAATCTTTCCAGTTTTACAAAAGAGTTTGATAAGCTGGTTGTGGTATTGGGCAGCAGCCTTGGCGATGCAGATGCCGCCGCCTCTACGTTAGGAAAAATATTAAACGTTTTTGATGGCGAAATTAATGGCGATAATATTGCCCGTTTGGGTAATGCCATTGTAAGCCTTGACCAAAGCGGCGTTGCCAGTGGTGCTTTTTTAGCAGACTTTGCGCAGCGATTAAGTGGTGTAAGCAAGAATGCTAATTTAAGTTTAGGCAGCCTGCTGGGCCTTGGTGCCGGTATAGAAGAAATGGGCGGCCGTGTGGAAAGTGGCAGTACGGCTATACAAAAAATTATAACAAGTATTGCCAGCGATATACCGAAGGCGGCTAAGATTGCCGGGATTAGTGTAAAAGAATTTGGAGAGCTGTTTGCCAAAACGCCGGAGGAAGCCATTATACGTTTTGCAGAGGGCCTTACCAAAAATAAAAAAAACTTTGCGGAAGTAACCGCCAGTTTTAAAGATGCTGGTGAGGAAGGCGCAAGGGTAGTAACTACTTTAAGCAATATTGGTAACAGTGGCGACTTAATGCGTAAACGCATTTTAGAAGGCCAGAAAGCGATAAAAGAAACCACGGCCATTAATGAAGGCTTTGCGCTAAAGAATGAAAACTTTGCGGCCACACTTGATAAGCTGGGTAAGGAGTTTAATAAATTGGTGGCCAGCCCGGGGGTGACGGGATTTTTAAAAACTGCCGTAGAAAGTGCTTTAAGTTTTGTAAAAGTAATTAGTGTCATACCTGTAGGATTGCTAAAATTTACATTTTCATTAGGCGCTTTAATTGTGGCTGTAGCTCTATACAACAGCGGCATGATACAAAGTGCCAGGCTAAGTTTAATACAATCTGCCAGAACCATTGCCATTACAGTTGCCTCCTATGCCGCAGCAGTTGCCATAACAGCGCAGCGGTTAGCCACATCTGCAGTAATTGCCTCTCAAGCTGCGTACATAGTTGTTACCAATTTACTGGCAGGCAGAATTGCTTTTGTAACCGCCGCACAGCGGTTGTGGACCATTGCTTTAACCACCGGGCTGGGGCCAATAGGTTTATTAATTACAGCCATTGGAGCTATTGTAATTGGTGCAAATAAATTATCCGAATCTTTTAAAACAAGCGCTAAGCAGGCGCAGTTTCATGCAGAAAGTATAAGGCTTGCAAATGAAGAGATAAGCAAACAGAAAAGTGAAATTGATAGTCTTACTTCTGTAGTTAAGGATAATACAATAAGTTTAAATACCAGGCAAGAAAGCTTGAAAGATTTGATTAAAATAAGCCCTGAGTATTTGAGTGGCTTAACCCTTGAAAATATTGCAACTGCAGAGGGCAAACGAATTTTAGACGATTACAATACAGCATTGCAAAACAATGCGAATTTAAAAGCCGCCAGACTAATAAAAGACAGAGAGTTTGATAAGTATGTAAAACTGCAGGCTGTAAAACAAGAGCTGGAAATTGCGCAAAAAAGCGGAACTGGTTTTGGTGATTTAAGTGATGATGCAAAAGGAGCTTTCAGTAAAATAAGTACCTCAGTAGGCAGAACGGCATTTACTTCCGATTTATTTAACCGTAG
>JAGVCC010000044.1 GCA_020059395.1 Chitinophagales bacterium
ATGTAAGCAAGCGTGCAATCAACCTCCTTAACATCACCTCTAACCCATGTTTCTTTGAGCGTATTAATTCTCTTTAAATCAGAGTAATTAAATGTTCCTGTAACACTAAATTTTGCAACACGTTCATAAAGCACATCTTTACTAACACCATCATCAAAAACAAGCGGAGTTATCAACTCATCAATCATAAAAGTGCCAGTGCCTATTGTGCCGCCTAAAAAAGGAACAATTTCTCCACCAATACTTATCCATCCTGCCGTAACATTACCACCAGCTTCAGCCATGCCGCTAACAATTACTTTATCTCCAATAAAATCTGCCAATGCAGCAAATGTGTTACGGTAACTGTTTTGCAGCCAGTCAAGGTCATCTTGTGTTAATGGGTAGCCCCCTAATTTTGTTAAATCAATTCTTTTATACATTATTAGAATGTTTCTATTTTATAGCGTTTGCCAGAAAGTTTCGTTGCTATCATTGCACGTATTTCTTTTTCATCGAAAACAACACTTACAGGAATAAATATTACAAAGTCATTGGCATAATCTCCTAAATTCTCGCCTCTTGTATAAATTGCTTCATGGTTACTTTCGCTTCTTGCAAAAATCACAAGCGGTTTAAGTTCTGCCAGTTGGTGTATATATTTTGCCGGATGGTTTTTTGCATCCTCTATATAAATTCTACGCTGTGTAAAGTCAAAACGGTCATTCAAAAAACTTTCTAAATAGCATACCTGGTAATTCATAGCCAGTTCATACTTCTTAGCTTTCCGGTACAATAAAAAATCATTGTGCAGGTTTATAAATGGCGTATAACATGCCTTTACAATTGCCAGTAAAACAGAAGTTCTAAGCCGTGTTGGTATCAGCCATTCAGCCAGCCTGTTAAGAACTATATTGTATACACTAAACATTCTTTGCTATCCATTGTATGGTTAAATCATTGGCGGTGTAAATTTTTAAATAGCCTGCATCTGGTATCACTTCATCAATTACATCTGTATATGGCAACAATGCATATTTAGTTTGCGCACTTAATATTCTGGGGTCGGCAATGCCATCAACCTTTTGCATGGCATCAACCAGCGCAGTTAGGTTAAACCTGCCGTTAAATGGAAGGCTTTTTAAATGGTTGTTAATAGCAGTTTGAAGTGGAGTATTATCCGTACCATCTAACCGCTGGCCGGTATTGTTTAATACCAAAGGGTTGTAGTAAACCTTTAAATTTAATTTCAGGTAATCCGCATCATCACTTGTCATTTCCATATACACGCCGCCGGGTTTAAAGCGTGGCATAAAAGCTTTAGCAGCTGTAAGCTGTGGAGCTGTTAACTGTACCCTTGTTCCACCTGCATCTTCACCTGCAACTTTAAGCCTTACACCAAACCTGCCAACACTAAAATTTTGCTCCACAGCACTTGCATACTTTATAACCCTCTTTGCTTCAATTTGGGCAGCTGTTAATCCGGTATTATCATATAAATCAGTACCAGGTATTGGTGTATCTCCAAATTGAAAGGTTTTTATTTTATCTGCAAAAAATTGAAGTGTTGGATGTGTGTAGCTTTTTATGTCTGCATTAATTTCTGTTTTAAACAAATCGAAAAAGCTGTAAATAACAAATGCACAATATGCGACTGAATAAAAAATAATGCTCTCAATGCTCGTTACACTAAACTCATCTTCAAAGGTTTTGCCCGGTTGTAAGTTATATGCCTGTATTACTGCTGCATCTGCAATAAACACATCGGTCATACTCTTTTTTATTTCAGTTACCGTTTTTGCCATTATTGTACAATAAAATCGTTTTCAATTGCCCAGTAATCAATGCCTTCTTTTGCACCGTAAATGCTGTTTAATAAAATTGATGCAGGCACTGCCTTTTCTACTTTAAACAGTTGCACTATATCTGCAAAAACAACAGCAGGAGTTGGCAATATTGTTCCTGCAATTAAATCAGCTGTAAGCGCCATATTGTTTTGCAGTGCCATGTTAAAGGCCGCTTCAGCGCTGCCGCTGTGCTGCATGGCTAAATCCAAAAATGTTTGCCTGTCTTTAACTGTTATAGTTTGCATCAATATTCAGCTTGTCAACTGTGTTAAACTTTATCCTGGTTACCGTCTGGCCGTCTAATTCCAAATTCAACCTTATGCGCCTGCGCCACTCTAAATAATCATTATCCAGCAATACATCTTCAATACCAACTCCCAGCGCCGGAACTTGTTTAAACTCACCTTTTCGGCTAATTAAAATCAATCCCGTATTTTGATTAATGGTGCTGCCAATTACAGCGCCTTTTATTATTTTGCCTGCGGCATCCCTTTCAGGCTTAACCAGCAGCTCATAATTATCATCAATCAATATACCCGTGCCTTTCATTACTGCATTTTTACTATTGTGCCCACAGGGCTAATAACTGCGGTTGTACCGCTCTGTATTAGCGTACCGTTTTGATAAACTCCATCACCACTTTTTACAAAAGCTTCAAAAATATTTGTGAGCCTTTCTGCAAACTCATCATCGCTATTAGCAGCTCTGGTACGCATGTCTGTCAAAAGCGTCTTAATATCATTTTTACAGCTTACTTTATCCAGTGGCATTACTTCAATATGGTTTTAAATGCTGTTTCAAATTGATTAATTAAAATCACCACATCAGGCAGTGCAGTTCCGCTTGGCCCGGCTGGGGTGTAAACCTTAAAACCTTTCAGCAAATCCGTTAGCTGCTGAAAAACATCTTTTACACTTACTGTATTATTGCTGATAGATATTTTACCATCGGTACTGTCAATTACCAGATTCAATCCGTCCTGTTCATATTG
>JAGVCC010000378.1 GCA_020059395.1 Chitinophagales bacterium
AAAACGCTTCTTTGTTTAACAAATTACTTACACCCTCAGCTTTAAACACCACTCAAAATACTTCAACTGTAACTGAAACACCTAAACTCGATACCACAAAAATACAAATTGGCAAAAAGGAAAATGAACTTAATGATACCGCTGCCCAAGCGGCAGCTAAGGGGCAAAAAAATTCTGTAAATCAATTACCAACTGAAGTTAATGTGCAAACTAAAAAAGGGAATAAAATAACCGAGAAAAAAGTATCGGTACAAATTCAGGATAAAGAATTTAATATAAATCAGAATAACCTTGCCGAAGTTTTGGAAGTGGGAATAGCCTTAGATTATTTGAAGAAAAACCCCGATAAAGATATTTCGAAATTAAAAGCGTTACATGATATTCAGGTACAACAGCAATTTGTAAAAATTGCACAGCAAAATCTCCAAAGCAAAATAAATATACGTGATGAAGCGCTTATTGGAAAGGATACATTAATAAATAGACTGAATAAAAAAATAGACAGCCTTGCAGCTTTAGTTAACACAGTTTCTATATTAGATACAACAAAAAAATATTCCGTAAGCAGCGCATTGGATTTTCAAATTCCTAATTATGATATTACTCAGATTAGTTATGAAATAAAAAATATACGAACTAATGTATTGCTTGATAACAGGGAAAAAGCATTTTTAAACAAGGGTGGTTTTAAAGTTGATTTCAGTATAGGTTTTGTAGCCAATAAACTTGTTGATGATGTATATAAGATTATTAACCCCAATTTAAATACCGATACCATTACTCGTATTGTTGCTCTCCCCAAATCTCAATTTGGTTTAGGCTTTGGCATATTCGCTCATGGTTATGTAAGAAGCGGCAGAAGGTTCAATCTTGCCGGAAGCTCAGGGTTTGCATTCAATGCTAATAACCAAATATTGAATTTTATGGCCGGCGTTTCCGCATTGTTTGGTATGGAGCAGCGAATAGTGGTTACAGGTGGAGTAGCTTTGGGCAAAGCAAAGGAATTGCCTTCTTCTGTTTACCGAATAAATGAAGATTATAACAGCAAAATACTGAAAAATAATGCAGACCTGAATTATACAGAACGAATGAAAACAAAAATTTTTATTTCTGTAAGTTATAATATAAGTAACCTGCTTCAAAACAAATCTTCTAAAATTATAAATCAGTAAGTTTATTAAATGTACACCGTGTTTTAACTGTAATAAATCCCCGCCATCCCGCCCTCTAAAAACAAAACACCCAACCCCAATTTTACAATGCCATCAATGGTACACAAAAGAGCCGTTGTTCAACAGCAGAGTTCAACATACTTTTAACAAACAAAGCATGAGCAATCAACCCATTAGTTTACTCACTCCCAAAGAGCATGCAGTGTTGGTATTGTTATGCAAAGGCAAACTGTATAAAGAAATTGCTGATGATTTAAAAGTAAACATTAATACCGTTAAAAAACACTGCAAAAGCATTTACAAAAAGCTGCAGGTACGTAACCGCACCGAAGCTGCTATTAAATTCAATTCCGCCAAAGCCGCCTGATGTTTTAAACAAGCAGCATCAGTAATTCCTTAACCAGATAAATTTTATTTTATGCAGAAACATTTACTTACTGCAACGGCAGCGCTATGCCTTGCCCTTGCAACAATTGCACAAGCACCCACCACGGGGCTGGTGGCCTACTGGCCTATGAATGGCAACTTTAGTGACTTAAGCAGTACCGGCGTTAGCGGAACTAACTTTAGCGCAACAGCCACAACCAATAATGCAGGCGCTGTAAATACAGCAATGAATTTTACAAACGCCAATGCAGATCCATTATTGGTTAATCAGTATGCCACATTGCCCATAAATGCAGCGCTTAATTTTTCGGGCACACAAAATTTTACTGTATGTTTTGCTTTTTATACAAACCCGGCCTATGTGCACCCTGGCGGTTTATTTGATAATAACCTTAATTACGGGGGTTATGGAATATGGTGGTGGAATAACGGAGGTTACAGACTGCAATTTAATTACAGAAATAATTCTATAGCATCAAATGTTATAACACTAGGTACATGGGTGCATGCAACCGCTGTTAGAAACAATGGCACCATAAGTATATACCTTAATGGTGTACTGAATAATTCAACTACCGAAGGAACCCAAACTCCCTCTTATCCGGGAGGTAGTAGATTTGGTACATTTTATTACAGCAGTTACAGCCCGCCACACTACAATGGGCATAATGGTAAACTGGATGAAATGCGCATTTACAACCGGGCACTTACAGCTGCCGAAATAACGCAAACCTATAATGCATGGTTTAATGCTGCCCTGCCCGTACAGCTTACCAGCTTTACCGCCACTAAAAGCAACAACACTGTATTGCTTAACTGGCAAACGCAGTATGAACAAAATAGCAGCCACTTTAATGTGCAGCGCAGCAGCAATGGGGTAAACTTTACCACCATTGGTAGTGTACAATCGGCAGGTACTGCAAATGCTGCCACAGATTACAGTTTTACTGATAATACCATTGCCGCACTTAACGGCGCCAAAACAATTTATTACCGCCTGCAGCAGGCAGATAAAGATGGCCGCACAGCACTAAGCAGCATAGTAACCGTTAAAAGCGAAACAACAGATGGTTTATTAACTGTAATGCAAAACCCGGCTGTAAATGAGCTGCGTTTGCAAATTGCCGTAAAACAACAGCAACAGGTACAATTGGTTATTACAAATGCACAGGGCCAGCAAGTAAGCACCAATCAGTTAACATTGCAGCAGGGTGCAACTTACACTGCCTTGCCCATACATCAACTGGCAGCAGGGGCTTACTATGTTACTGTTACTACGCCGGCTGGCAAACAAACCACATCTTTTATAAAGCAATAAAATACTTCTGGTTTTTCTCATGCTTGTACCCAGCCCCCGGTAATTCGGGGGCTTTTTTGCAGGGCTGTATAAAAAATACAGCAAAAATTTTACTGAAAATCAATCAATTGTAAAGCCTCGATTAAAAATACTTCCAGTATTCTTTGTTTTTGTACTCTGTATGTACTTACCTTTGCCGTCCTTTAAAAAAAGGAACGCCGCAAGGGATAGCTTGCAGCGATATTTTAAACAAACCGCAAGGGCGGTACAAAATTTAAACAATGAGTAAACTGCATTTCACTACTAAACATGCTAACGAGGCTACCGTTACGCACAACTGGTATGTTGTGGATGGTACTAATCAAACCGTGGGGCGCATGTGTTCTAAAATTGCCGCTGTATTAAGAGGTAAGAACAAAGCCTACTACACCCCACACGTTGACTGTGGTGATTTTATCATCGTAACAAATTGCGATAAGGTAAAATTTACCGGTAACAAAATGGACGAAAAAATTTACGATAACTACTCTGGATATCCCGGTGGCCGTAAAGAAGAGCTGGCGAAAGATTTAATTAAACGCCGTCCCGAAGTGGTTATAGAACGTGCCGTTAAAGGTATGTTGCCTAAAAACCGCCTTGGCCGTAAAATGTACAAAAAATTATTTGTGTACACTGGCGTTAACCACCCACATGGTGCACAACAACCAAAAGAGTTAAAATTCTAAATTCTAAATTCCAAACACTAAATAATGGAAAAGCAAAAAAATGCAATAGGCCGCAGAAAAGAAGCTGTAACCCGTGTGTTCCTTAGCAGGGGTGAGGGTAAAATAACTGTTAACGGCAAAGATTATAAAACATATTTTCCGCTGGTGTATTTACAGAACCAGGTGGAAGCACCTTTAAAAACAATTGAAGCTGCTGATAAATTTGATGTGGTAATTAACGCTGCTGGTGGTGGTGTTAAAGGCCAGGCCGAAGCTGCAAAGCTGGGCATCAGCCGTGCTTTACTTGAAGTAAGTGCCGACTACCGTCCTGCTTTAAAGGCTGCCGGTTTATTAAAGCGTGACCCACGTGCTGTGGAACGTAAAAAACCAGGTCGCAAAAAAGCAAGAAGAAGCTTCCAGTTCAGCAAACGTTAATACTGGTCAATGGTTCATCGCTCATGGTTCATTGCTGGTGCAGTTTTACTATGAACTATCAACCATGAACTATGAACAATAATTAAATAACATCATTCAAAAAGATACAATGGAAAATAACACTTCCTTACAACAGCAACTGCTTGAAGCAGGCGTACACTTTGGCCATTTAAAAAAGAAATGGAATCCTAAAATGCTGCCTTACATCTTTGCAGAAAAAAAAGGTATTCACATTATAGACCTTAACAAAACTGTAGAAGGTTTGCAGGAAGCTGCTGCTGCTTTAAAAGCTATTGCACGCAGTGGTAAAAAAGTAATGTTTGTTGCCACCAAAAAACAGGCAAAAGAAATTGTTACTGAATGTGCACAGCGTGTAAACATGCCCTACGTAACCGAGCGTTGGTTAGGTGGTATGCTTACCAACTTTAACACGGTGCGTAAAAGCGTTAAAAAAATGCAGAGCATTGATAAGATGCTTGCAGACGGCAGCGCAGAAAGCTTAACAAAAAAAGAGCGCCTAACTTTAAGCCGTGATAAAGATAAACTGGAAAAAGTACTGGGTGGTATTGCTCAAATAAGCCGTGTGCCTGCTGCATTGTTTTTGGTTGATATAGGCCACGAACACATTGCGCTTGCAGAAGCAAAAAAATTAGGCATCAGCACTTTTGGTATGGTAGATACTAACTGCGACCCTAATAAAATTGACTTTTCAATTCCTGCCAACGATGATGCAACAAAGTCAATTGCTATTATTGTTAACTACGTAGCCGCTGCCATTGCAGAAGGTTTACAGGAGCGCCAAGCAGATAAAGACCATGATGAAGAAAATGCAGATGGCGAAGAAAGTGCAGAGGCCAAAGCAGCCCGTTTTGAACAGCGTGCAGATGGTGGCGAAGACCGTGGAAGACGTGGTGGACAACAGGGTCAGGGTGGTGGCCGTGGACCCGGAGGTCCTGGTGGTGCACCTAAGCGTCGAGTAGCTGGCCCTGGCCAGGGTGGCAGAAGGCCTGCAGGCGGCGGAGCAAGATAATTGTCCGGTTTTATAATGATGTTATGTTTTGGGTATAAAGATTGGCACCCATGCTGACCATTATTAATTGTTAATTATTAATTTTTAATTGAAATGAGTGTAACTATAACAGCAGCCGATATTAATAAGCTGCGTCAGGCAACCGGAGCTGGTATGCTTGACTGCCGTAAAGCTTTAACAGAAAGCAACGGCGATTTTGAAGCCGCTATTGACTGGCTTCGTAAACAGGGGCAAAAAGTAGCTGCAAAACGCAGCGACCGTGAAGCTAAAGAAGGTGTGATTATTGCACAAACTACTGCCGGTAATAAAAGCGGTATGGTGTTATGTGTAAGTTGCGAAACTGACTTTGTAAGCAAAAATGCAGACTTTGTTGCTTTTGTACAAAGCATTGCTGATGCTGCTATTGCCAATGATGTTAAAAGTGCAGAAGAATTATCGGAAGTGGTAATTAACGGTGCTAAAGTAGCCGACATGATTAATGATAAACTGGCTGCCATTGGTGAAAAAATTGCAATTACTAAATTTGAACGTGTAGACGCTGCTTATGTAGCTTCTTATATTCACGGTGCAAACCGCATGGGTGTTTTAGTAGGTTTAACTACTGAGGCAGCTGAAGCTGGTAAAGATGTGGCTATGCAAATTGCTGCCATGAATCCATTAGCAGTTGATGAAACAAGTGTGGCACCAGAAACCATTGCCCGTGAAAAAGAAATTGCTATTGAGCAAATTAAAGCTGAAGGCAAACCGGCAGAAATGGCGGAAAAAATTGCTGCAGGTAAAATCAATAAATTTTTAAAAGATAATACCTTAATGGCGCAACCTTTTGTAAAAGACAACAGTAAATCTGTTGCTGATTATTTAAAAGGTGTGGCTGCAGATTTAAAAGTTACCGAATTTAAAAGGGTGGCTTTAGGGTAATAATCTTACTGCATTGTATAAAAAAGCGGCCCCCAACTTGTTGAGGGCCGCTTTTTATTTACCTGCAATAGTTTAAGTAATTTAAGTTTTGCAGAGCGCTGCAAATACATTGGCTTTATTAGTAAGTGCATTTTCTAAAAAGTAACTGCCCAGATAATACCGGGTTCTTTTAGTGCTGTGTTTTAAAATATAGCTGCGTATTCCTGCATCCATTAAAGCCACATCCATCATCCATGCCAGCTTCATTTCACTTGTAATTAATTCATGCTGCACAGCATTTACCTGCTGCTGTATAAAATGCAGCCGCATAGGTACCGATGCGCC
>JAGVCC010000279.1 GCA_020059395.1 Chitinophagales bacterium
AGTTTTCAAAAGAATTGCACTACCAAATTGTAACTGCCGCAGGCCCCATTTTCACTTTGTGCGAAGCGCTTTTAGTTTTCATTTTAATGATGCACCGCAAAAGGGTTTTATTGTATCCTTTTATTTTTACTTGTTTTTACATGCGGCTTTTTGCAACTGTAATAAGCTTACGCAGGCCAAACGACGAAGCAAAAATCAGCACTGCAATGGGAATTGGAAAATTTACCTTACCAATTATTGTGACAAGTATTTTATTTGTATTACTATACAAAGTATCCAAAAAATACAATTTTGATGTTAAATTTAATCTGGCAAGTTTAGGTTTGACAATTTTATTTTCGTCGCTTATAATTTTGACAGATATGTATTTTAAAGTGAGATTGATTTAAAAGGTATATACGCAAAAGCGCCTGTACTCAACCGCAGCCTGGCAACAGGTGCTTACGAACTCCATTAATCAACAGATTTTATATGAGTTATCCTGAAAATTTCGATACTTCTAATCTGGACCATAATCAACAGTTAATTCTTAATGACTTTTACAAAAGGCGTAATCTATTTAACAAATACCTTAATGAAAACAACATTGAAATTAATACTTGCCCTGGGTGCGGATTTCCTGCTTTAAATGGTAGAGGCGCATATGAAATTTGTTGTGTTTGTAATTGGGAAGATGACAATCAAGATGATGAAGAAGCTGATGAGGTTTGGGGTGGGCCTAACTCCAAACTTTCCTTAACTGAAAACAGGTTAAACATAGGCAAGCAATTTGCTGAGATTATTGAAGAAACCGGTGGCCAAATTAATACTGCACCTTTAATGGTGTTACATATTCTTTCCAGCCATAAAAATAACATTTCAGCATTACTAAAAGCGCTTCCGGAAGATGCAGGACTGAATCATCCAATATTAATAGCGTATAAACAAAAGGGACAAGAACTTTTAAAACAGCTTGTAACAATATAACGGAAGTACTGTTATGGCATACGTACAATATCTTCCTCTGAGTGCTTGCAAGCCATAAGCATGTGCTGCTGCGGCAGCAGCACATGGCTGTAACAAAAAGATAAATATACCCACTACATGGTACAATAAGTACTTAAAAAAAAGTATAGTTTCACCTTATGAAAAAACTTTTAACGCTAGCCTTAGTTTTAGTTACACTAGTTGCAAACGCACAACTGGTTTATTTAGGAGATGATGACAGACAAAAAGGAGCTGATGATGGTTACTATACTAATAAAGGCGCTACAGGCTTTGTAACAATGGGTGGCTTACACTATTTTATATCGCCTCATGGAAAACTAATGCAAACCGATGGTACTGAAAAAAATACCAAAACCATCGCCAGCTTTACACCACAAAGTACGCCCTATTTAAAAGCTACTAACAAATACGTTTATTATGCCACCGATTATAACGATGGGGATGTTAAAGTATTATATCGCTACAGCCCAAGTAGTGGAATAAACAGGGTTACAAACCCGAATGATAATAATGCCGTTTTTATGTTAAATGCTAATGTAGTTACCAACAAGTTTATGGTGGATGAAATATTTACCAGTTATGAAAAAGACTATTTGCTGATTAGAAAATTTACTAAAGAGGTTTTTTACATCTATATTATAAAAGACAATAACGATAATGCAAAAGTACAATTGGTAGAAAGTAAACAACTAAATAATAGAAATGTACAAACCCCCATTGGTGTAAATACTACTATTGAAGCCTATAAATCTGATATATATTGGAATGGGCAAATGTCAAAAAAAGGCGTATACGAAAATATTATTGTAGTAAACAAGCAAACCAAAGACGACCCTTACAAATATGAGTTTAAGACCAATTTTGCATTATTTGATAAAGGGATATTTATATACCCCGGCTTTACCAGAACTAAGGAAAATAATTATATGCTGATAAGAGGAGAAGACAGTTTAACCAAACAAAAATATTTTAGACTTTTTTATTTTACCAATACCACTATAGTAAGCACAGTAAACAAAATTAATTTACCGTATGAAGATGCTGCCATACAATTAATAGATGACAATATTTATATAAGTTGCAAAAGTGAGCTCCATGTGTTTAATGAAAAAACAGGCAGCTACAGAAAAATATTTACAAAAAATGATGCCAAGGCTGCATGGTACAATATTGCACCCAATCAACAATTTTTAAAAGTTGGTGATTATTTTATGTGCCACGAAAACTATAAAACAATTATACACAATAGTAATACCAATGTTACAGAGCCGGTTCAAGCCGTAGGAACTAGTCAACCCAATTATTTTTATTTAAACGTACCCTTATATTATGCTGGAAAAAATAGTTTCTATTTTTCTACTCCAATAAATGGCAAAAATGTTTTCAGCAGGTATAATCCTGTAACCAAAATATACACACCTCTTATATTTCCCGATACAAAAAAAGAAAAGTTTGAAAAGATTAGAGCTGTATTTCAGGACAGTACCTGCAGCAAAAAAATTATTATTTTAACCAGCTACAAAGGCAAAAAAGATAAGCCTGTATATAAAGTGTTTATGTACAATGAAGATGGCGAAGCCTTACCAACCACTGCTGCTGTGCTTACATTTAATAAAAATAATGCAGTTGCTGTTGCAAACAACCAGCCAATTACATCCACAAAACCTATTGATGTAAACAGTTTTGATAAAAAACAATTTTTAATACAACTAACCAAAATCTTAAATAACCAAAACAATCAATTTACAGATATTAGAGGTGAAAAATTACGTAATGGAGCTGGCTATGAATACACCAGTTTTGCCAAAATAGATGGATTTGGTGATGAAAAAATTATGGACTTTAAAGAATCCAGTTCGTTAATCAGGTTTCAGGCAGAAACAGGCAGTATTAAAGGAAAAAACAATGCCATGGAAATACTGAATATGCTGGATGCTGAAGTACAAAAACTAATAGCTGGCAACAACATAAAACGTGAAATTAATTTAGACTCAAAAACAAGAAAACTTATCTACTATTTACATATAGATGGCAGTAAACTGATGCAATTGGATTTATATACCGATGGTGATAGTAATAATTTAGAGCAGGCAATATTTACCATTATTTTAAGGGCAGATAAAGCAGCAAAATAAAAAAGGAAATTATTTGAGGGCTAAAATGTGCAGGGCAGGCAACACAGCAACTATTTTTGCCTTCCGTTTGTGATGTTCCAACTGGTATTAAAAGCTTTGCTGTATAACCCAAAAACTCTCTCATGATTTATAATATTTTAAACGGAGATGCGCTTGCTTACAGTTTTGCAGCTGCTACAATTGAAGGAGACATCATTGTTATGAGAGAAGCATTGATTGAAGGAGATGTAGCTGCCAATAGCCTGCAGGCGTTGTGGCATGCAAGAGCTAACCACTTTGGAATATCGTCAACTGAATATTATAACAAGTCTGTTACTGAGTTTGAAAAAATAATAAATGCCACTGAGGGTTCCGAATTTAATCTTTGGTTTGAGTATGACTTATTCTGCCAGGTAAATATGTGGTTTGTAATGTCGCTTATTAATTGTTTGCCAATAAACAAAAAAGTATATGCAGTGTACACCTCTTATTTACACCGCACTGATGCTCATTTTTGGAATGGATTTGGTCCGGCGGAGGCAGCCCAACTGCAGGTTTGTTTTGCTGACAGAATTCTTTTTACCGAAACCGATTTACAATTGGGCCAGCAATTATGGACGGCTTATAAGGACAATAATTTTACAGCATTAATGCAGCTTGCAAAAAATAAAACTGCTGCTTTTCCATATTTGCAGGAAGTAGTTACTGCACATGTTGAACGGTTTCCCAAAGATGGCACAACCGGAAGGCCTGAAAGAGTTATAGAAGACATCATTAAAAATATTGCAACCGACTTTGCCACCGTATTTAAAGAGTTTTGGAAAAGAGAAAGTATTTATGGCTTTGGCGATACGCAATTGAAACATATTTACAACAAAGTAATGAGCCAGCGTACGCATTAATTGAGCAAAAGACTGAGCTAATTCTTATCCGATTTTGAGGCCTCGGTTATGACAAAGCGTTTCTCATAAAAATTAAATTGCATGTTGCTTAAATCTGTCGTAAATTAGTTTGTACTTACATGTTTTACAAAACCAGCACTGCATGAATAAACTTTACACTCCCTTACATAATGTGGCATTATTTTTTAAAAAGCAATTTTTAAGCAAGGCTATTTTGATTATTGTGGCTGTTGCGCTACATGCAAATGTGCAGGCACAATGTACCCCGCCAGCTGCGCCGGTTATTACACCTAACCCTGCATTTGTTTGCCTGGGAAATGCAGTAATGCTTAGCAACAATACGCAGCAATTTTGTTCTGGCCCGGTAAATATTGCTGTGCCAGATGGTAATGTGGCAGGTGCATCTCATACCATCAACGTTAGCGGCATACCAGCAGCCTGCACTATCAGCAATTTATCAGTCACAATCAACATGTCGCACACATGGATTGGA